>NZ_JBEFNA010000001.1:0-200545 GCF_040199715.1 Fusobacterium sp. SYSU M8D902 | reverse complement strand
TACCTAAAGTTTGTGAAAGTTTTGGGAATGAGAATTTTTACTACTCATCTTCAGTTTTAAACTGTGTGTATGATTGTGAGTACTGCTATCTACAAGGGGTATACTCTTCAGGAAATATAGTTATTTTTGTAAATTTAGAGGATATGTTTCAAGAGATAGAGAGGATTTTAAAAGAGAGATCTATGTATATTTGCATATCGTATGATACAGATTTAATGGCTTTGGAAGAGATAACAGGCTTTGTGAAAAGATGGTATGATTTTGTAAAAAAACATAGGAATTTGAAGATAGAATTGAGAACAAAAAGTTCTAGCATAAAGGTTTTTGGTGAGCTGGAGCCTAATCCTAACTTTATAGTTGCTTGGACAATATCTCCTAAAGAGTTTGCAAAACAGTTTGAAAAAAGAGCTGTACCCTTTGAGAAGAGGGTAGAGTCTGCTAAAATATTGATTGAAGCAGGTTGGACGGTGAGAATTTGTTTTGATCCAATGATAAAGGTAGAAGATTTTTATACTGTTTATGGTGAGATGATAGACGAAACTTTTAAAGAGATAGATGGAACAAAGATTTTGGATGTTAGTATTGGTACGTTTAGAATATCTAAAGAGTATATGAAGAGAATGAAAAAGAATAGAGTAAACTCTCTAATTTTAAACTATCCTTTCCATTGTCAAGAGGGTGTGTATACATATTCAGAAGCTGAAAATCAAGAGATGTTGGATTTTGTAAAAGAGAAAATACTGAATTATGTAGATTTAGAAAAAATATTTATATAGAAAAAGGAGAAGAGATGAAAAATGTTTTGATAACAGGGGCTACTTCTGGAATAGGATTAGCTATCTCAAAAAAATTTCTAGATATGGGATATTCAGTGTATGGTGTTGGAAGAGATTTTTCTAAAGTGAGTATTGAGAGTGAGAGATTTTTTCCAATAGTTTGTGATCTTGTGAAATATCAAAATATAGAGGAGTTAGTGAGAAAATTAAAAAAAGAGGTGGAAATAGATATACTTGTAAATTGTGCAGGAGTAGGATATTTTGGACCACACGAAGAGATTAGTCCCACAAAACTTCACAAGATGATAGCTTTAAATTTAGAAGCTCCCTTAGTTTTAACACAATTACTATTGAGAGATTTGAAGAAAAGAAAGGGAACAGTAATAAATATCTCATCTATTACAGCTACAAAGTCAAGTACTTATGGCTGTGCTTACTCAGCAACAAAGGCTGGATTGCTACACTTTTCAAAGGGATTATTTGATGAAGTGAGAAAGACTGGAGTAAAAGTAATCTCTATCCTTCCAGATATAACTAAGACATCTTTTTATGATGAATTAAATTTTAGAGAGGGAGATGAGGAGGAGAGTTACATACTCCCAGAGTGTGTTGCAAATGCTGTAGAAAGCCTATTTTTACAGAGGGAAGGAACAGTTATAACCGAGATAATAATTCAACCTCAAAAGCATATAATAAAAAGAAAATAAATTTTTTAAAAAATACTTGACAATAATAGTAATATATAGTATATTAGTATTGTAATAAAAATGAAACGATTACAAAAAAGAAAAAAAGGAAATAGAAATTAAAATAAGGAAAATTTAAGGAGGAATTAAAATGGCAAAATGGAGATGTAAAGTATGTGGAGAAATTATAACTGATGAGACATTAACTCAATGTCCTGTATGTAAAGCTGGAAAAGACAAATGGGAAGAAGTTGTTGAGTCAGGAGAAAGAGTTTGGGCAACTGAGCACAAAGTAGGAGAAGGATTAGCTTGTGGAGATGAAGAGATAATCGCTGGATTAAGAGCTAACTTTGAAGGAGAGTGTACAGAAGTTGGAATGTACCTAGCAATGTCAAGAGTAGCAGATAGAGAAGGATATCCAGAAGTAGCAGAAGCTTACAAGAGAATCGCTTTTGAAGAGGCTGAGCACGCAGCTAAATTTGCTGAGTTATTAGGAGAGTGTGTAACTGCTTCTACTGAAGAGAACTTATCAAGAAGAGTTGAAGCTGAGTACGGAGCAACTTCAGGAAAATTTGATATCGCTAAGAGAGCTAAACAATTAGGATTCGACGCTATCCACGATACAGTTCACGAAATGGCTAAAGACGAAGCTAGACACGGAAGAGCTTTCGCAGGATTATTAGAGAGATATTTCGGGAAAAAATTCTAATTAAACTTTAAATAAATTAAAAGAGGATTTTAAAAAAATCCTCTTTTTTTTAATTAAAAATAAAAAATAATAAAGTATTATTATGGTATAATAGAAGTAAAGATGAATAGATGTGGAGGAAAATATATGTCAAGTGGAATACAAAGAGCCGAGTTACAATCTCAAATTTGGAAAATAGCAAATGAAGTTCGTGGAGCTGTAGATGGTTGGGATTTTAAACAATATGTTTTAGGAACTCTTTTTTATAGATTTATTAGTGAGAATTTCTCTAGTTTTATAGAAGCTGGAGATGATAGTTTTAAATATTCAGAGCTTAATGATGAAATTATAACTGAAGAAATTAAAAAAGATGCAATCAAAACAAAAGGATATTTTATCTATCCTAGTCAACTATTTATTAATATTACAAAAAGTGCTGGAGAGAATGAAAATTTAAATACAGATTTAAAGAATATCTTTTCAGAGATAGAAAAATCAGCAGTTGGATTCCCTTCTGAAAAAGATATAAAAGGATTGTTTGCTGATTTTGGCACAACAAGTAATAGGTTAGGAACAACAGTAAAAGAAAAAAATCAACGTTTAGCAGCTGTAATAAAAGGTGTTGCTGGACTTAATTTTGGAGAAGAGTTTGAAAAAAATCATATAGATTTATTTGGAGATGCTTATGAATTTTTGATATCTAATTATGCTGCTAATGCTGGAAAATCAGGAGGAGAGTTTTTTACACCTCAATGTGTTTCAAAGTTAATAGCTAAATTAGCAACATATGGAAAAAATAAAATAAACAAAGTTTATGATCCAGCAGCAGGATCAGGTTCATTACTATTACAAGTAAAAAAACAGTTTGGAGATAAAAATATAGAGGATGGATTCTTTGGGCAGGAGATAAATCATACTACATATAACCTTGCTCGTATGAATATGTTTTTACACAATGTAAACTATGATAAATTTGATATTGCTTTAGGAAATACTTTAATAAATCCTCAACATACAAGTGATAAACCTTTTGATGCTATTGTATCTAATCCACCATATTCAGTTAATTGGGTAGGAAGTGATGACCCAACTCTAATAAATGATGAAAGATTTGCTCCAGCAGGAGTATTAGCACCTAAATCTAAAGCAGATTTTGCCTTTGTACTTCATTGTTTAAATTATCTCTCTGGTAGTGGTAGAGCTGCAATAGTTTGTTTCCCAGGAATTTTTTATCGTGGAGGAGCAGAGCAAAAGATTAGAAAATATTTAGTAGATAATAACTATATTGAAACAGTTATTTCATTAGCACCTAATCTTTTCTATGGAACATCAATAGCTGTAAATATATTGATTTTGTCTAAGGCTAAAGGAAATAATACAAAAACTCAATTTATAGATGCAAGTGGAGAGGAGTTTTTTAAGAAAGAAACAAATAACAATGTTTTAGAAGCTGAACATATTAAAAAGATACTAGAGATTTTTGAGAAAAAAGAGGACATTCAATATATTTCAAAAATGGTAGATAACAGAAAAATCGAGGAAGAAAACTACAATCTTTCTATAAGTGCCTATGTTGAAGCTAAGGACACAAGGGAAATTATAGATATAAAAGAATTAAATGAGAAACTTAAGAAAACTGTATCTAATATTGATAAACTTCGTATAGAGATAGATAAAATTATTGAGGAGATAGAGGGTTAGAAAATAAAATATTTATTAAATAAGCTCTTATAAATGAGATAGATAATCGTACTATTTATATGAAGGGAATAGATATAAGTTATTATTATGAGGGGTATAGTGATTATATTATAGAGGAAATATAGATTAGAAGGAGAGGAATATGGATATACAGCTTTATAACGAAAAAACTTTTGAAGAGATTAAACATATTGATGAAAATGGGAATGAATATTGGCTTGCGAGGGAACTACAAGATATTTTGGAATATAAAGAATGGAGAAACTTTATAAAAGTTATTGAAAAAGCAAGAGAGTCTGTAAAAACATCTGAAATTAATACTTTTGATCATTTTGTTGACGTCAACAAAACGATAGAGATGCCTAAAAATGCTGAAAAAGTGATATATGACATCATGCTAACAAGATATGCTTGCTATTTGATTGTACAAAATGGAAATCCTAGAAAGAAGATGATAGCATTAGGACAACAATATTTTGCTGTTCAGACAAGAAAACAAGAGTTAGAAGAGAAAGAATTTGGTGAATTAACTGAGGAGCAAAGAAGATTAAAACTTAGAAATGATGTAAAAGGATTTAATAAAAAATTGGCAAAGGCGGCTCAAGATAGCGGTGTTAAAAATTATGGCTCTTTTCAAAATAGTGGATATAGAGGACTATATGGTGGAGAAACAGCAGAAGATATTAGAAAAAGAAAGCAACTAGACAAAAAAGAAGAGATTTTAGACCATATGGGTTCAACAGAATTAGCAGCTAATTTTTTTAGAATTACTCAAACAGAGGAGAGACTTAAAAAAGGGGATATAAAAGAGCAGAGAAAAGCGAATGATGTCCACTATAATATAGGAAAGAAAGTAAGAGAAACTATGGAAGAGATAAGTGGGATTTTACCTGAAGAACTACCAACACCTGAAAAGAGTATAAAGCAGATAGAGAGGGAACAGAAAGGATTGAAGAAAAAATAGTGAATAGAAAAGGGAAAAAAGTAGTGTTTATGCATAGAGGAGATACAAAATGAAAAGTAAACTAGAGGAATTAATAGAGAAACTTTGTCCCAATGGGGTAGAGTGGAAAGAATTAGAGAAATGTTGTAATATACTAGATAATAAACGTAAACCAATATCAAAAGCAAATCGACAAGCAGGAAAATATCCATATTATGGAGCTAATGGGATACAAGATTATGTGATAGATTATATATTTGATGGAAAATTTGTTTTAGTAGGAGAAGATGGGAGTGTATTAACTAAAAATGGAAATCCTGTTGTAACTTGGGGAGAAGGAAAAATTTGGGTAAATAACCATGCTCATGTTATTTCAGAGATAGCTCAAGTATCATTAAGATATTTATTTCATTTTTTACAAACAATCAATATTTCTTCATTAATAAAAGGAAATATTCCTAAGTTAACAGGTAAAGATTTTAAATCACTATTAATCCCAATTCCACCAATAGAAGTTCAAGAGGAAATAGTAAGAATACTAGATAAATTTACAGAGCTGACAACAGAGCTGACAACAGAGCTGACAACAGAGCTGACACTAAGAAAACAACAATATGAACATTATAGAGATGAGTTATTGACTTTTGGAGATGAGGTTGAGTGGAAAAGTTTAAGGGAGATAGGAGAGCTTGTTAGAGGGAATGGACTCCCTAAAACAGATTTTACAGAAGCTGGAGTACCTGCGATACATTATGGACAAATTTATACATATTATGGAACTTCAACAGTTGATACAAAATCTTTTGTTTCAGAAGAAACAGCTAAAAAGTTAAAGAAAGTTAATTATGGAGACGTTGTAATAACAAATACAAGTGAAAATTTAAAAGATGTTGGAAAAGCTCTTTTGTATTTAGGAGAGAAACAAGCTGTTACAGGTGGACATGCAACAATATTTAAACCTTCAAATTTTATTTTGGGGAAATTTTTTGTGTATATTTCACAATCTCAAATTTTTATAAACCAAAAATCTAGGTATGCAAAAGGGACTAAAGTAATTGATGTATCAGCTTCAGATATGTCAAAATTTAAAATTCCACTTCCACCATTAGAAGAACAACAAAGAATAGTCGATATTCTTGATAGATTTGATATTTTAGTTAATGATATAAAAGAGGGATTACCTGCTGAAATAGAGATGAGACAAAAACAGTATGAATACTATAGAGATAAACTTTTAAATTTTAAAAAATTAAATTAAGGAGAATATTATGGAAAATATAAGTAGTAAATTAATAATTCGTGGAGAAAGTGTAGAAAGAATTTATTCTTTATATACTAATAAAAAACTAATAGTTAATAGAAGATATCAAAGAAAATTAGTTTGGACAATAGATGAGAAAAGAAGTTTTATTGATTCAATTATTAAAGGATTTCCAATTCCATTGATTTTATTAGCTGAAAAAGAAGAAAAATATGAAATAATTGATGGAATGCAACGTTTAGATACTATAACTTCTTTTATTAATGGAGCCTTTGATATAGAAGGAAAATATTTTGATTTAGAAACAATGGCAGGAACAAAATTATTATTAGATAATAGTAGTTTAAAGCAAAATTTCCCAAAATTAGAAAGAGATATTTGTGTAAAAATAGTCCAGTATGTATTTCCTATATCAAGTTATAGAGATACAACAGAAAAAGTAGTAGATGAAATCTTTAGAAGGATTAACTCTAATGGTAAAAAATTATCTAAACAAGAACTTAGACAAGCAGGAACAACGGGAAGATTTTCTGATTTAGTAAGAAATATCTCCTCAAAAATAAGAGGAGATGTTTCTGTAGAAGATATTTTACCATTAAATGATATGAAAAAGATAAGTTTAAAAAGTGGTAATGATATTGGAGAAGGAATTAATGTTGATGATATTTACTGGATAAAACAAAGTATTATAAGAAAGGCTCAAATAAGAGAATCAAAAGATGAAGAAATAGTAGCAGATATAGTTGCATCTATTTTAACAGATTTTACAGTAGGTTCAAGTAGTAAAATTCTTGATGAATTTTATGATGAAACTTCTTCAAGAAAAGGAGAAATAGAGAATGGATTACAAATCAAAGGATTTGAAATAGGAAATTTTATTAAAGTTTATGACGAAATAAATAAAATTCTTGATATATCTAATAAAACTTTTGTAAGCTTATTCTTTTCAGATGAAAAAGATAAAGCTTCTAGATATTATATTGTTTTATTTTTATGTATATATAAATTAATGATTATAGAAAATAAGAAGATTAAAAATTATAAAGGTTTAGTTGAAGCAATAGATAAAATATATGATAGTATTACATTATCAAAAGGAGGAGGAAATTGGAGTGCTAAAGAAAAATATAATGCTGTAAATTCTACTAAAGGGGTTATAGAAAAATTTTTTGAAAAAAATACAGTATCTATAAATGTTGCTTATGAATCTTGGATTACAGAATTAGAGAATATTTTAACCCTTTCTAAAATCGAGAATACTTTATATGATTTCAAACAAGGATTTTATAATATAAAAACTAAACAATTTGATACCAATTGTTTTTCAAAAGTAATAAAAACATTAACTGCAATTTCAAATATTGGTGGAAATATTGAAGGATATGTAATTATTGGTATTTCTGATAATGAAAATTCTTCTAAAAACTATGAAAAAGAATATCAAGTAAAAAATATTAAATTTTCAAATTTTTATATAAATGGAATAGATAAAGAAGCTGAGATAGAATTTAAAAATATTGATGATTATTTTGGAAAAATTATTCAATTAATAAAGAAAGAACCAATAAGTGATAATTTTAAATCATATTTAGTTTCAAATATAAAAATGATGAAATATAAAAATGATAAAAGTATTTTAGTTTTTAAAACTAAAGCACACGATATGCCAGAATTATATGATAATAATTATTACATCAGAGAAGGAAATAATACTGAACAAATTCCTGTTCCTCAACTTCATTTACTTTTTAACAGATTTAGCAAAGTATAAAACTTTTGAAGGAGAATAGATGAGTAGCTACAGTCCAATTACAGAGACAAAAAACTTTATAATTTTAGATAGTTATAGTAAAATATTTCAGGTTGGAGAATCTTATCAAACAGAGAGAGATTTAGAAAACGAATTTATAACCGACTTAAAAAATCAAGGTTATGAGTATAGAAAAGATCTAACTACCAATGAAAAAATCTTAGAAAATATAAAAATTCAACTTGAAGAATTAAATGATGTTAAATTTTCAAATTCTGAATGGGATAGATTTTGTGAGGAGTATTTAAATAAGCCTAATGATACTCAAATAGATAAGACTAGAAAAATTCATAATGATTATATATATGATTTTATTTTTGATGATGGACATATTAAAAATATTTATCTTGTGGATAAAAAGAGTATCTCTAGAAACAGACTTCAGGTAATTTCTCAATTTAATCAAAGAGGAACTGTTTTAAATCGTTATGATGTAACCATTTTAGTAAATGGCTTACCTATGGTTCAAATAGAACTTAAAAAAAGAGGAATTGCTATTAGAGAAGCATTTAATCAAATTAATAGATATAGCAAGGAGAGTTTTAATACAGAAAATTCACTGTATAAATATTTACAATTATATGTAATTTCAAATGGAACTGATACAAGATATTTTGCTAATACTATAAAAAGAGATAAGAATAGCTTTGATTTTACAATGAACTGGGCTAAGGCAGACAATACACCAATTAAAGATTTAAAAGATTTTACAGCTACATTTTTTCAAAAAAATACAATTCTAAGTGTATTATTAAATTATTCAGTTTTTGATTCAAATGAGAATTTATTGATAATGAGACCATATCAAATAGCTGCAACTGAAAGAATTTTATGGAAAATAAAGAGTACATATTTGAATAAAAAGTGGAAGTCTATTGATGCTGGTGGATATATATGGCATACAACAGGTTCAGGAAAAACTTTAACAAGTTTTAAAGTAGCTCGTTTAGCAACAGAATTGGATTTTATAGATAAAGTATTTTTTGTAGTGGATAGAAAAGATTTAGACTACCAAACTATAAAAGAGTATCAACGTTTTTCTCCAGATAGTGTTAATGGTTCTGAAAATACTGTAGGACTTAAAAGAAATATTGAAAAAGATGATAACAGAATTATTGTAACTACAATACAAAAATTAAATAACTTAATAAAAAATGAAGCAGATTTAGATATATACAATAGAAATGTTGTTTTCATATTTGATGAAGCTCATCGTTCTCAATTTGGAGAAGCACAGAAAAATATAAAAAAGAAATTTAAAAAATATTGTCAATTTGGATTTACTGGCACACCAATATTTCCAGAAAATGCTTTAGGAGCAGAGACAACAGGAAGTGTATTTGGAAATCAGTTACACTCATATGTTATAACAGATGCTATTAGAGACGAGAAAGTACTTAAATTTAAAGTTGATTACAATGATGTTCGTCCAAATTTTGAAAATATAGAGAAAGAGCTAGATGAAAAAAAACTGAGTGCTTTAGAAGAGAAAAAGGCTTTTTTACATCCTGAAAGAATTAAGGAAATCTCTAGATATATTCTTAATAATTTTAATGTTAAAACTCACAGAACTTATATAGGAGAAAAGGGATTTAATGCAATGTTTGCTGTAAGTTCTGTAGATGCAGCAAAACAATATTATGAAACACTAAAAAATTTACAAAAAGATTCTAAGAATCCTCTAAAAATAGCAACAATATTTTCATTTGCTCCTAATGAAGAGCAAAATTCTATTGGAGAGATATTGGATGAAAATTTTGAGCCAACAGCAATGAACACAAGTGCAAAAGAGTTTTTAACTTTAGCTATTAATGATTATAATGAAATGTTTAAAACAAATTATGGTATTGAAAGTAGAGACTTTCAAAATTATTATAGAGATCTTGCTAATAGAGTGAAAAAACAAGAGATAGATTTGTTAATTGTTGTTGGAATGTTTTTAACAGGATTTGATGCTCCTACTTTAAATACACTATTTGTTGATAAAAATTTACGTTATCATGGATTGATACAGGCTTTTTCAAGAACCAATAGAATATATAATTCTACAAAAAGTTTTGGGAATATAGTGACATTTAGAGATTTAGAACAAGCAACTATTGATGCTATAACTTTATTTGGAAATGCAAATACTAAAAATGTAATTTTAGAAAAAAGTTATGAAGAGTATATGAATGGTTTTAAAGATATTATTAGTGGAGAAAATAAAAAAGGATATCTAAGTGTGATTGAAGAATTGAAAAATCGTTTTCCTAGTATAGAAGATATCGTTGATGAAAAGGATAAAAAAGAGTTTGTTAAACTTTTTGGAGAATACTTAAAAGTTGAAAATGTATTACAAAATTATGATGAATTTACAAAGTTAAAAGCTATCCAAACACTAGATATAGATGACTCAAAAGCTCTAGAAGAGTTTAAAACTAGATATTATGTAAGTGATGATGAAATTAGAGCTATGAAGGAAATAAAACTTCCAACTGAAAGAGAGATACAAGATTATTGTTCTACGTATAATGATATTCGTGAATGGCTTCGTCGTGAAAGAGCAGAGAAAGATGGAGAGAATTTGACAATAGATTGGAATGATGTTATATTTGAAATTGATCTTTTAAAATCTCAAGAGATAAACTTAAGCTACATTCTTGGCTTGATTTTTGAAAAAAATAAAAAATTAACAAGTAAAGAATTATTAGTTGAAGATATTAGACGTTTAATTAGAGCAAGTATAGGTAATCGTGCTAAAGAGAGTTTAATTGTGGATTTTATAAATAAAACAGATTTGAATAAATTTGAAGATAAAGCTAGTGTAATAGAGGGATTTTTTAACTTTGCTAAAGAAGAAAGAGCTATAGAAGAAGCTAAACTTATAGACGAAGAAAAATTAAATAAGGATATGGCAAAAAGATATATTTCTCGTTCATTAAAAAGGGAGTATGCTAGTGAAAATGGGACAGAATTAAATGAAGTTATGCCTAAAATGAGCCCACTAAACCCCAATTACCTACCTAAAAAGAAAAGTATATTTGAAAAAATATCAGCTTTTGTAGAAAAGTTTAAAGGGATTGGAAAAGAGGACTAGAGAGATATTTCGGGAAAAAATTCTAATTAAACTTTAAATAAAAAAGAGTCGTTACAGATGTAACGGCTCTTTTTACATATTGTTATCAATATTTGAATCAACATACTCTAAATATAGATTTGAATCTATCATTTTTCCATACTCATCAATAGTATCAATACCATTTAAATAGAGATTGGTAGATAAATTTGGAATAAATTTTAAAGAGTTTCCCTGTATAGTTAGATCATCAATTTTTTTATTAATAGGAACTTTTGAGATAGGGGAACCAATATCTTTTAATAACCTAGAATATATATCTTGAATTTGTGATTTACCTACATTTTCTTTATCAAAAACTACTCTTATTTTATAGAGAGAGTTATTTTTTAGAAAAAATTGGTATTTTGCTACAAAATCTTTAGGAGCATTGACAGAGAATATCTCAACATTCTCCTCTAAAGCTGGTTCTTTTTCAAGAGAATTAAAAATAATATTTAGATCAGATTTAGAATCTCCCCAATTTATTCCCTCAAAATCAACGATTGCAAAGGAAAGAGTACAAAGGGTAAAAAATAGTATAAAAATTTTTTTCATAAGCTACCTCCTAGTGTAATTCTATCAAATTTAATATATTAGATAAAGAAAAATTTAAAAAAGTTTAAAAATATGCTATATTATCTTATATAAGCAAGATTGGAGGGTAAAATATGAAAAGAGAAAAATACATAGATTGGGACGAATATTTTATGGGAGTAGCTCTACTTTCAGCTAAAAGAAGTAAGGATCCAAATACACAGGTTGGAGCTTGTATTGTAAATGATGAAAAAAGAATCATAGGAGTAGGCTATAATGGATTACCAATTGGTTGTAGTGATGACGAATACCCTTGGGAGAGAGAGGGAGAGTTTTTAGATACTAAATATCCTTTCGTATGTCATGCTGAATTAAATGCAATTTTGAATAGTACTAAGAGTTTAAAAGGTTGCACTATATATGTAGCTCTATTCCCTTGTCATGAGTGTAGTAAGGCTATTATACAAAGTGGAATAAAAGAGTTAGTCTATCTTTCAGATAAATATGCTGGAACAGAGTCTAATGTAGCTTCAAAAAAGATGCTAAATTCTGCTGGTGTAAAATATAGACAGTTAAACTCTCAATTAAAGAGATTGGAGTTGTCATTTGATATAAGTGACTATTAGAAAAATAAAAGGAAAAAATTACTAAAATGAGAAGTGTTCACTCTCAAATTAAAAGTAATTTTTTCCTTTTTTAATATATTATTGGTTATTTTTTAATTGATGATATTTTTCAACTTTTTCTGGGAAATATTTTTCTAAAAGTTTTAAATAAGTTCCGTTTGCATCAAGAGTAAGAATAGCTTGGTTAATTTTTTCAGCTAGTTCAGTTTCTCCTTTTCTAAGAGCTATAGAAGCACCTGGATGATCATCTATAACAACATCGATTTTTTTAATTTTTTTCATAACTTTAAGATACTCATCTCCAGATACATCAGCAATGATAACAGCATCAATTTTGTTATTTTGTAGATCCATTAAAGCACCTGTCCAAGAGTTATAAAGTTGAGGTATACCACCAATTTTCTTAGTAAACTCTTCCTGTACAGTACCAATTTGTACACCTACCTTTTTACCTTTTAACTCCTCTTTGTGAGTAAGTGAGCTATTCTCATTGACTATAACATAGTGTTCATCTGAAGATACTAACATATATGGCATTGAAAATGTAACAGCTTTTTGTCTTTCAGGTGTTTGTCCCATACCAGCAATAACAGCATCAATTTTTTTCATTTGTAAAGCTGGAAGTAATCCATCAAATCCTAAATTACTCCAAACGATCTCATAGTCTAATTCCTTACCAATCGCTTCCATAAGTTCCACATCAAAACCAACTATCTTTCCATTCTCAAGATATTCATAAGGCATAAATTCTGCATTAGTACCAACATAAAATTTCTTAGCAGAAAATGAAAGTGAAGATAAAAGCACCATTAAAGATAAAATAAGTTTTTTCATAAAAATCCCTCCATGTTTTAAATATAATTATAAATTTTTATTGTTGATAAATTCTGTTTTGATCTCTGCAAGAAGATCTTTATTATTGAAGATATCCATAGCTGTAAGAGCCATTGCTAGAGTAGCTTCTTTCATTCCAATATAAGCTTCAGGCTGTATAGTGGCATTAGCAAATTCAACACTGTGACCTATGAGGTGAGCTTTAGTCAATGGGAAATGAGGGTGAATTGTTGGACAACAATGGCTCACATCTCCCATATCTGTAGAACCAGAAGAGCCACCATCACCTATTTCAGTCACTCCTTGAAGTTTTAAATTTTTCTCATATATTTCTGATAATTTTTTATTAGTTACAAGGTTGGCGAAACTAGTTTCATAATTTTCAATCTCAAGAGTAGTACCAGTGGCTAGAGCAGCTCCTTTGGCACAATTTTTAACCTTTTCAACCAACTCTTTTAAATATGAAAGTGTTTTAGCTCTCACATAGAAGTTAGCAACAGCAAGATCTGGAATGATGTTAGCAGCTTCACCACCATTACTTATTATTCCGTGTATTCTAGAAGTCTCAAGAGTCTGCTGTCTAAGTGCATTGATAGAGTTAAATAATGTTATTACTCCATCTAAGGCGTTTATTCCTTCGTGAGGAGATGCAGCAGCATGGGCTGTCTTTCCTTTAAAAGTAAATTGTATAGCTTCCATAGCTTGAGAAGAACCACTTCTTTTGTGAGATTCACCAGTGGGATGTACTGCCATAGCTATATCTATATCATCAAAAATTCCAAGTTCAGCCATTTCTACTTTAGCTCCAAAAGTCTCTTCAGCAGGAGTTCCAATTACAAGTATATCTCCAATTGTATCTTGCATAACCTCTTTTAATAAAATTCCAGTAGCAATACTAGTAACTCCAAAAATATTGTGTCCACATCCATGTCCAATCTCAGGAAGAGCATCATATTCAGCAAGTATAGCTATTTTAGGTCCATTCTTTCCACTTGAGAATTTACCAAGAAATGCAGTTGGAATATTAGCATAATTAACAGTTGTTTCAAAACCATATTTCTTAAGTGTGTTGCTTAAGATTTCACAAGCTTTAAACTCCTGTCTTCCAATTTCAGGATTGTTGTAGATATACTCATTAATCTCTTTAAACTCATCAAGATATTTGTCAAAAAGTGTAGAAAGTTGTTCTTTTAATTGTTTCATAATTCCCTCCAGATATTTTAAGATAAAAAAAAGCCAATACACCTTAAAAGTGTATTGACTCATAAAATTTGATATACAAAAACAATGCTAGTAGAAAATCTACAAGCTTAGAGTACAATGATACTTAGGCATACTAAAAGATAAGGTATTTATTTGTCTATAAATTGTCCTTAACTTTAATGTCCTTAGTAACATAACTCTCCTCCTTAAAATGTTTTACTTGAGATATATATAACATATTAAAATGAAAAAGTCAAATATATTTTTAAATTTTTTTATCTTCTAATAGTTCAACCTTTCTCATATCCTTACCTTTCAGTATATAGATCAGATCAAAAACTAAGTGTAAAATATGGTCAGCAAATCTTTCAAATTTCTTACAAAGTACAATAAGATCAGTTCCACCTTCAATATTTTTAGAATTTTTCTTCATAATTTCAACAATATCACAAATATCTGCCCTAGTTAATTCATCAATCTCCTCATCCATAGTCAGAAGAGTGAATAGAGTTTTTTCATCACTTTTTATAAAAGCGTTGATATATCCTTCGTAGATATTTTTTGTTTTTTTAGCAATTGGAAGGATTAT
Organism: Fusobacterium sp. SYSU M8D902; assembly: GCF_040199715.1. NCBI lineage: Bacteria > Fusobacteriati > Fusobacteriota > Fusobacteriia > Fusobacteriales > Fusobacteriaceae > Fusobacterium > Fusobacterium sp. SYSU M8D902. The sequence continues at coordinate 185,794 of NZ_JBEFNA010000001.1, read as the reverse complement.
ATCCTTTAGATATGGTTTCATTTCAGGAGAGATAGTTTCAATATTTTTGATTATTTTTAAGTTAGATTTTAAAATATCTCCCATTCTTTCAATTACTCTAGCACTGTTGATAAGCATAATAAGAAGTCTTAGATTACTAGCTGCTGGCTGAAATCTAGCTATTGTAAAGATAGAATCCTCTTTTATCTTCACTTCAAAATTGTTAATAGTATTCTCTGTAACTAGACACTCTCCATATAGAGTCTTATCAAAATTAGATCTTTCTAACATCTCAAGATTTATATCTAGAACTCTATTTAAATTTTTCAAAAGTTCAAGATAATGTTCGTTCAAACCTTTTATACTTTCCTCTAAATTTCTCATAAATAAATCCTCCTATCCAAATTTTCCTGTAATATAGTCTTCTGTTTTTTTCTTATGTGGTGTAGTAAAGATAAGTTCTGTTTTATCAAACTCCTCTAGCACACCTTGATAGAAGAAACCAGTATATTCAGATATTCTTGAGGCTTGTTGCATATTGTGAGTAACGATAATTATACTATATTTCTCTTCAAGTTGTCTGATAAGTTCCTCTATTTTAGCTGTTGAGATTGGATCTAGAGCTGAAGTAGGCTCATCCATCAATAGGATCTCTGGATTTATGGAGATAGCTCTTGCTATACATAGTCTCTGTTGTTGTCCACCAGATAATCCAAGAGATGATTTGTGGAGTTTATCTTTTACCTCGTCCCAAAGAGCAACTGATCTCAAAGAGTTTTCAACAATCTCATCAAGTTTATCTTTATTTTTTTCACCATGTAGTTTTGGAGCATAAACTAAGTTTTCATAGATGCTTTTTGGAAATGGATTTGGTTTTTGAAATACCATTCCCACTTTTTTTCTAAGTTCAACAATATCATAATCTTTATCAAAAATATTCTTTCCATCAAAAAGAATGTTTCCCTCATATTTTACATTTGGAATTAGATCATTCATTCTGTTGATAGATCTTAAAAATGTAGATTTACCACACCCAGAAGGTCCGATTAGTGCAGTGACCTTATTTTTTTTAATCTCCATATTAATATCTTTTAAAGCTTTAAAATCTCCATAATAAAAGTTAAAATCTTTTACTAAAATTCTAGTGTCGTTAGAATTCATTTTTTCCTCCTAATTTATATCAATTGAATATTATTATTTTTGTGAATTAAATCTATACCTGATAAAAGCACCAAGTAGATTGAAGCTTATTGTAATTACAACAAGGACAAATAGAGTACCACTCATATAAGCAGCTGGCATATTTGGAACTTGTGTTGAAATTACATAGAGATGGTATGGTAGAGCCATAACCTGATCCCAATAAGTTAATGGTAAAAATGGAAGGTAGAAGGCAACAGCTGTAAACATTATAGGTGCTGTCTCTCCAGCAGCTCTAGATATACTCAAAATAACTCCAGTTAAAATTCCAGGCATAGCAGCAGGAAGAATAACTTTTGTAATTGTCTCCCATTTTGTAGCTCCAAGAGCTAAAGAAGCCTCTCTTAGATGTTTCGGAATAGCTAAAAGAGATTCTCGAGTAGCAGTGATAATAACAGGTAAACACATAATTCCAAGTGTTAATGATCCAGATAAAATCGAAACATCAAAGTTTAAAAATATAACGAAAAGTGCCATACCAAAAAGTCCGTAAATTATACTTGGTATACCAGCTAAATTAATTATGGTAAGATTGATAATTCTTGTAAGAAGATTATCCTTAGCATATTCTACAAGATAGACTCCAGTCAGTACTCCAAAAGGAACAGATATTATGATAGTTCCCAGTGTAAGCCAAAGAGTTCCAACTATAGCAGGGAATATTCCTCCAGCCCTCATTCCATCACTAGGCATCTCAGTTAAGAAGCTCCAAGATATTGCAGGAATACCTGTATAAAGTATATATCCAATAATTAGAAATATTGGGATTACTGAGATTAGAGTAATAATTTTTATCAGATTCTCTAAAAATTTAGCTTTTGATTTTTTTAAAATAAACATTTTTTCCTCCATTAAAGTTCTCTAGCTTTTTGTATAAACTTTTCAGCGATACAGTTGGTAATGAAACTTATAATAAAAAGGACTATACCAATTGTAAAAAGTGCATAGTAGTGAGTACTTCCTTGAACTACCTCTCCCATTTCAGCTGCTATTGTAGCTGTAAGAGTTCTCACTGGAGAGAGAGGGGAAGTAGCTAAGATAGGAGAGTTACCTGTGATCATAAGAACTGTTAAAGTCTCTCCAATAATTCTTCCAAATCCTAACATAACCCCAGCAAATATTCCTGGAAAAGCTGCTGGTAAAAGTACGTTAAAAATTGTTTCAACAGAGTTAGCTCCCAAAGCTAGAGAAGCTTCTTTATAAGACTTATCAAGAGCTTCTAAAGAATCGTCAGCTATACTTACAATAGTCGGAATAGCCATAAATGCTAACATGATTCCACCAGTTAAAGCTGTGAGACCACTTGTTAAGTTAAACATCTCCTTTATAGGTCCAGATAATACATATAGTCCAATAAATCCAAGTACAACAGAGGGAATAGCGGACATAGTTTCAATAATTATTTTCATAAAAGTTTTTACTTTTGGAGAAGCATATTCAGCTATATAAATAGCTGTAAGAATTCCAATGGGAACAGCTATTAAAAGAGCTACAATCACTACCCAAAATGAACCAACTAGAAGTGGTAAAAGTCCATATAGTTCAGAGAGTGATATCCATTTTTTTCCAAAAATAAAATCAGTTACAGAGTATGAGTTAAAAAATTTTATTCCATTTGATAATATGAACAGGAAAATTAAAAATATAATTATAATATTAGATACTCCTATCCCAAAAAGAAGATGCTTCATTACACCATCTTTAAATTTTCTTATGCATTGCATAAAAACCTCCTAAAAAATCTATATATTAAATACATAACTATATTATCTTAACAGTGTAAAAACAGTATTAATTCAATGTAAATTCTGTGTAAAAAAATATTTACATAAAATTTACACTAGATTAATAATCAATTTACATAGACACTGTATATTAATAGCATAAACAAGAAATAAAAATTTGGAGGGATAAGAATGAATATCTTAAAAAAAGGGTTGTTTAGTATCTTAATAGTTGGAGGAATGTTATCAGCTTCTGCTGTTGCAGAGGCAAGATCAAAAGTGATACAAGCTAAAGGATCAGATACTATATTAAATGTATCTCAATCGATAGCTGAAAACTATATGAAGGAGAATAGAGGGGCAAGAATAGCAGTTACAGGTGGAGGTTCTGGTGTTGGAATATCAGCACTTTTGAATGGAACAACTGATATTGCTATGGCTTCAAGAAATATAAAAGAGAAAGAGATCTCTATGGCAAAAAGCAAGGGAATAGATGTAAGAGAGGTAGTTTTAGGATTTGATGGAATAACAATAGTAGCAAACCTTGCAAACCCTGTAAAAGATATTGATGATATAACATTGGGAAAAATATTTAGAGGTGAAATCAGTAACTGGAAGGAGATAGGTGGAGAGGATGCACCAATAGTAGTACTATCTAGAGATTCATCATCTGGGACACATGAATTTTTTAAGGAGCATATTATCAGAGAAAACAATACTAAAAAAGAGTTAGAATATGGAGAAAAAACTTTGTATATGCCATCTAATGAGGCAATAAAACAGGAGATAAAGGTTAATAAAAATGCTATTGGTTATATAGGAATGGGTTATATGGATAGCACAGTAGAATCTATAAAAGTAGATGGAGTAGAAGCAACACCAGAAAATGTATCAAATAAAACATATCCAATAGCTAGAGAAGTGTACTGGTATGTGGATAAGAATGCAGAAGAAGATATTAATAAACTTGTAGATTATGCACTTTCTCCAAAAGGACAGGGAATTGTTAAAGAAGAGGGATTTGTTCCTGTAAAATAAAGCTTAAAAATATAATATATTTATGAAGAGAGGGTATAAAAATGTTTACTTTTTGTGCCCTCTCTTCTATAATTTAGATAAAGAATATTTTTAAATTTGGAGGAGAAATGAAGATCCTAGTTATAGAAGATGATAAGGAGATACAGGAGTTAATTTCATATTTTTTAACTAAAGAGGGATATGAAGTTGATAGTGCTGATGATGGTTTAGAAGGGTTGAAATTATTAAAAGAGAAACAACACAATTTAGTAGTTCTAGATCTGATGCTACCAAATTTAGATGGAAAAAATTTTACAAAAATTGTAAAAGGAATATCTTCAGAATATGGAAAGCCAACAATAATTATGTTGACAGCAAAGACAGAGATAGAAGATGTGTTAGAAGGTTTGGAAATAGGTGCAGATGACTATATGAAAAAGCCATTTGATCCGAGAGAGTTGGTGTTGAGAGTAAAGAGATTTTTTAAAGATAGTGAGATTAAGAGAGAGAAGGAGAGCAAATTTGAGTTCTATAAATTGAAAATAGAAGATGATAGACACAGGGTTCTCTATGATGAGAATGAGATAGAACTCTCTAAAAAAGAGTATGACCTCTTGTTATTATTAGTTCAAAATAAGAACTTGGTAATAACAAGGGAGAAGATTTTGGATAAAGTATGGAATAGTAATTACTATGCTGGAGATAGGACTGTTGATGTATATATTTCTAAGTTAAGAGATAAATTGCCAGAGCTTAGTGAGCATATTAGAACTATAAAAGGAGTTGGATACAAATTAGAAGAAAAGAGATAATTATCTTAATATTGATACTGATCTTAGAGGGAATTTTTGTAGGAATAAACTCTAAAATCTTATCAAACCTATATAAGCAAAGAGTGAAACAGATATTGAAAGAGGATACCCTACTTGTAAAATTAATAGCTGAGAGAAATCCAAGAGTAAAGTACCAAGAACTTTTTTCAAATAATGAACTTAGATTTACAATAGTGGATTTGGAAGGAAAAATAATTTTTGACTCTAAAAAAACTGAGGAAGAGGAGAAAAGAATGGATAATCATCTTCAGAGATTAGAGATTCAAGAAGCTATTAAAAATAGTGAGAGTTTTACGGTGAGAAGTAGTGACACACTACATAAGATGATGGCTTATTATGCTATCTTAGTGAGAGATATAAATGGTGAAGAGTATGTACTGAGAACTTCTAATGACTATAGTAAAGAAGTATTACAGATAAGAGAGTTTCTTTTAATTCAGATACTATTTTTTATAATCTTAAATTATGTGATACATTTTTTCTATAAAAACTATATAAAAAGAGATTTCTATAATAAAATTGAAAAAATGAGATGTTTTCTTAAAAGTGGAGAGATGGAGAAGGTAAATTACTCTAAAGATGAGTATTGGTTATTTCAATTTTGGGATATTTTGAAAGAGTGGCAGGAGAAGAATCTAAATAATATATCTAGATTGGAGAAAGAGAGAAGAGTTTTATCTGAAGTCTTACATTCAGTAGATCTTTTTATTGGGTTATTAAATGTAAATGGAAGCTTTATAGTAAAGAATACATCTTTAAAATATATAATAGATCCCTATGAAGATGATTATTTAGGGGCAGTAAAACATATTGAGATAATAAAACATATTAAAGATGGAATGAGTTCTAAAAAAGATATTAGAGAAGAGCTATATATTCAAAATTTAAAAAAATACTTTTTATTGACAATGAAGTATTTAGAATTTAGTAATAGATATATAATAACAATTAAGGATATAACGAGCACTAGAGAGATGGTTGAGGTTCAAAGAAGTTTTATAAACAATGTAAGTCACGAATTGAAAACCCCACTTACAAATATAAAAGGGTATTTGATAGCTTTAGAAGATTGTCCAGATAGTATGAAAACAAAGTTCTTAAAAACTATAAAATCTAATGTAGAAAGGCTTGAAAATATTGTTTTAGATTTTTTTAATATATCTAAAATAGAAAATTCTAATCTTGTAAATATCTCACAAATTGGAGTTGAAAAATTAAAAAAAGAGTTACTGGATATTTTAGACAAAAAGATAGAGGAAAAAGGAGCAGAGGTAGAGTTTAATTTTGTACTCACAGATAATAGAGACTATTTGAAAATAGATTTTGAAAAAATATCTATGATCTTAAAAAATTTAATAGAGAATGGAATTATCTACAATATGAATAAAAATCCAAGGGTAATGGTAGATGTATTGGAAAAAGGGGATAGATATTTAATTCAAGTCAAAGATAATGGAATGGGAATACCTATCTACGAACAGGATAAGATATTTGAGAGATTCTATCGAATAGATCAAGCTAGAACTAGTAATTTGGGTGGAACAGGACTTGGACTGTCAATAGTAAAAACTCTAGTAGATAAGTGTGGAGGAGATTTGACAATTGACTCACAGGAGCATATTGGAACTACCTTCTCATTCTATATTTTAAAATAAAAAGTGGACTAATATGGAGAAAATATGGTATATTAGGAGTAGATAACAAAAAGAAAAGGGGTAGAAGAATGGCAAAATTAAAACATGTAATAACAGCTTATAAAGCTCAAATGAATCCACAAGTAAATGGAGTTATAGATATATTTGGAGAGTTTGATAATCTTATTCAACCAATGTTTCCATTTCCAATGGCAAATTTATCAATAGTTGTAACAGTTAATGAGTTACAAAGACCAACTATGTTTGAAGTGAGAATAAATGCTCCAGATGATACATTAATAACTAAGGGAGAGTTTGGAATTTTACCTGATCCATTCGGTGTTGGAAAGAAAATTTTAGATTTAGAGAAATTTATAGTTGGAGAAAGAGGAAAGTATACAATAGATCTATTTGAAAAAGTAGCTGAAGATAAGGTTAAATTTATAGCTACTGAAGATCTATTTATAGCTGATTATCCACCTCAAAGAAGATTATCTGATGAGGATAAAGCTAAGATACTAGCAACTGAAGGTGTAATTAAAACTGTTAGAACTGAGTTTAAACCAGTAGAGGGAGAGTTAATTAAACTTCAAGTAAACCTTGATAAGAGTATGCCTCTTGATGAAGGATATACAGCAATACCAGAAGATGATAGATTGGTTGTTGGAGATAAAGAGTTTAACTTAACAGGAATTAGAAGACAGATAGAGTGGCTATTTGGAAACCCATTACCAAAAGCACCGGAGAAAAAAGAGGAAGAAAAGGAAGAAACTCAAGAAAAAACAGAAGAAAAACAATAAAAAAACCTTGACATAATTAAGGAAAACTAATATAATAGTAAGGTATATTAAACCTTTCCCACAAAGGACCGTTGCGTTATATTAGAACGATATAACATAATTAGGAGGAAATTTTAAAGTGAAAAAGTATACTTTTATGCAAAGAAAAGAAGATGTTGTTAGAGAATGGCATCACTATGACGCTGAAGGGCAAATATTAGGAAGATTAGCAGTTGAAGTTGCTAAAAAATTAATGGGTAAAGAGAAATTAACTTTTACTCCACACATTGACGGAGGAGACTTCGTAGTAGTTACTAACGTTGAGAAATTAGTTGTAACTGGAAAAAAATTAACTGACAAAAAATATTACAATCACTCAGGATTCCCAGGAGGAATAAGAGAGAGAAGACTAGGAGAAATCTTAGAGAAGAAGCCAGAAGAACTATTAATGCTAGCTGTTAAGAGAATGCTTCCAAAAAACAAATTAGGAAGACAACAATTAACTAGATTAAGAGTATTTGTTGGAGCAGAGCATACACATTCTGCACAAAAACCAGTAAAGGTAGAATTTTAATAGGGGGTAAATGACAGTGGCTGAAATGATTCAATATAGAGGAACTGGAAGAAGAAAAACTTCTATAGCAAGAGTAAGATTAATTCCTGGAGGAAAAGGAATTGAAATAAACGGAAAAACTATGGCAGATTATTTTGGAGGAAGAGAAATCCTTTCTAAAATAGTTGAGCAACCTTTAGCTTTAACAGAAACTTTAGATAAATTTGAAGTTAAAGTTAATGTAATCGGAGGAGGAAACTCTGGACAAGCTGGAGCTATAAGACACGGAGTAGCAAGAGCTTTAATATTAGCTGATGAGACTTTAAAAGCTGCTTTAAGAGAAGCTGGATTCTTAACTAGAGACTCAAGAATGGTTGAAAGAAAGAAATACGGAAAGAAAAAAGCAAGAAGATCTCCTCAATTCTCAAAAAGATAATTACATGGGATTTATATACCTCACAAACTCAATGTTTGTGGGGTTTTTCTTTTAAAAATGGAAATTTATATACCTAAAAATAGATATATAAATTTCCAGAATACAAAACTATTTATTTAATTTTTTTAAAGAATAATGTGTAAATACTCACACAATTCATTGTTTTATTAATTTTGCATTTTACATATATTATTCTTTGAATTGTATCAGTTATAAAATAAAATAGGGGTTTTCTTTGTAGTATGGTATAATAAATATTATATATCTTAAGGAGAGGAGAGAAATATAGTTATGAAAAAAATACCTATTGCAGTGGAAGATTTTAAAGAAATAATAGAACAAGATTATTATTATGTTGATAAAACAAAGTTTATAGAAGATATATTAAATGATGGAGCAAAGGTAAAATTATTTTGTCGTCCTAGAAGATTTGGAAAGACTCTTAATATGTCTACACTTAAATATTTCTTTGATATAGAAAATAAAGATGAGAATAGAAAGTTATTCAATAGCTTATATATAGAAAACTCTCCTATAATAAAGGAACAAGGAAAATATCCTGTAATATTTATCAGTATGAAAGGTATAACTGCTTCTACTTGGGATGAAGTCATTAAAAGTATTAGTGAAAAGATTTTTAAGTTATATAACCAATTTGATGGAATTATTAATTCTGTTTTTAGTGAAATTGAAAGTAAAAAATTTCAAAGATTACTTAGTCAAGAGAGCGGACAAGTTGAAATGCAGACAGCATTATCTTTTCTAACATCACTTCTATATAAATACTATAATCAAAAGGTAGTAGTATTAATAGACGAGTATGATTCTCCAATAATGTCAGCTTATGAAAAAGGTTACTATACAGAGATGAAAGATTTTTTAAAGGCTTTCTATGGAGAGGTATTAAAGACAAATGAATACTTACAAATGGGAGTTCTTACTGGGATAATAAGGGTAGCTCAAGCAGGAATATTTTCTGATTTAAATAACTTTACAAACTACACAATATTGAATAATGAGTATAGTGATAGTTTTGGATTAGTTGAAAATGAAGTGAAAGCTATGTTAGATTATTATGATATAGGTTATGAGATGCCAGAAGTAAAAGAGTGGTATGATGGTTATAGTTTTGGAAAAGATGAAATATACAATCCTTGGAGTATTTTAAAATTTGTACAAAGTAAGGAGTTAAAATCTCATTGGGTAAATACTTCTGGAAATGCTCTGATTTTAAATATGTTATTAGCTTCAAATTCAACTGTATTTGACAACTTAAATGATTTGATAAATGGCAAGGATATAATGGTATATATCAATGAAAGTATAAGAATGGGAGATAATCTTTCTCCTAATAATATTTGGGAGATCATGTTATTCTCTGGATATTTAACAATTAAGGAAAAACTTAGTGAAACAATGTTTACCTTAAGAATACCCAATAAAGAGATACAGAAGTTATTTAAAGGATTGTTTGTAGATGCTATTTTTAGAGAGAGTAATAATGTTGGAAGTTTGATTCAAGCTTTGGTTACTAAGAATATATCTCAAATAATAAAAAGCTTAGAGGATGTAGTTATTAATGCTATTAGTTTCTATGATACAAGTAAAAAGTATGAGAATCCTTATCAAACATTATTAGGAGGATTTTTATATGCCTTAGATGATTATTATATAATGCATCCTAATATGGAAAGTGGTTATGGTAGAGCTGATATAATTTTAGAACCAAGAAATAAAGCTTGGGCTGGATATATTTTGGAACTAAAAAGATCTAATACCAATGATATAGAAAAAGAAGCAGAAAAAGCTTTTGATCAAATAGAAGATAAAAAATATGAAACTCTATTAAAGAAAAATGGAGTAAAAGATATAGTAAAAATTGGCTTAGTTTTTGATGGGAAAAAAGCTATAGCTTATTATTAGTGATAATGTATTAATGAGTTTTATATCCAAATTTGATAAATTATGAAAAGGAGGAGTGCAATATGACGGCTAGAGAAGTAGTAGATAATAAAGTTGAAGAAATTGAAAAAGATTTTGGAAGAAATATTGGTAGACTTTTAGAAACAAAAGATAGAAAAAACTTTTTAGTAGTATTAGATTTCTTTGTATCTATACCAATGGGACAAATGATGAAGTATGTTTCATTTTTATTAGATTTAGAAGAAGAGTATCAAATAAAAACAGTTCATTGCTTACCAGCCTTTCATAAAAATATGATTATTTGGGTAGGAACAACAGATAATAAAGACTTAATAGAGGAATAGAGTATATTTTCAATAAAATTTATAATTCTAAAATGGCTCTTTGTCAAATGGTGTTGGTAAAAACAAATAAATTTTTATATATCTCCAGTGGATTTTCCACTGGAGATATTTCGTATAAAGAAAGAACACTTCCTTGAATTAGGAAATGCCTTTGACCTACATAAAAGTATATAAGATATTTTATTATTAATATTATATTACTTAAAATTTTTATTATAGAAAGTCGAAATTTATAGGAAAAATCTCAAACTTTCACAAAAATTTTGAAGATGACAGTTTTTGACAAAGACAATATTATAAAATAATAAAAAAAGAAAAAGGGGTAAGTTAATGATGAATGAAAAAATGGTTTTAGTAGAAATAAAAAAAATATTACAAAATGAAATAAGAAAAGTTGTAGATTATAGGAATGTTTATTATTATGATAGAAATGGTATTAATGAAGTAAGCTTTGTTAAAAACTATGGAGAACCACTAATAAAAATAATTAATAAAGATGCACATATTTTTTTTACTAACTTAGGTATAGTCTATAAAAAAATAAATGGAATATTATTTATAGAGTATATTGATATTGAAGATTTAGAAATAGGTTTAAATTACAAGGTCATTAATATAATTTCAACCAATTTTATTAGAATTACTATACAGGAGATTGATGCTTTTTCTTTAAAAAAAATAATTGAAAAAATTTTAAATCTTTTAATGAAAGAAAAATATAAAATAAATTATAAAAATAATTTAAATCTTGAATATGCTGGAATTATAAAGGGAGAGATAATTAATACTTCTAATCTTTCTAGTATAGATAGATTTATAAATAATTCAAAAACAAATCATGGGATAGCTGCAGAAAGAGCGAATCATCAAGCAGATTTTATAAGAATGAAAAAAGTTGAGCTATTAGGTGATAATAATGTTAAAAATGGTGCTGATAGAAGAGTAAATGGGATAGAAATACAATCTAAATACTGTAGTACTGGAGCTAAATGTATTAACGAATGCTTTGATAAAGTAACAGGTAATTTTAGATATATAAATTCTTCAGGAGAGATTATGCAAATTGAAGTACCTTCAGATAAATATGATGAAGCAGTTAGAGTTATGAAAGAAAAGATTTCAAGTGGCAAGATTCCAAATGTATCAGATCCTAATAAAGCTACTGAAATAGTTCGTAAAGGTAGTGTTACATATGAACAGGCTAAAAATATAACTAAATTTGGAACAATAGATTCAATAAAATTTGATGCGATTAATGGAATGGTTAACTGTGTTTCAGTTTTTGGGTTAAGTGCTTGTATAAGTTTTGCTAAAAGTTTATGGGATGGTGACAGTACGGAGAGTGCTATAGATAAAGCTGTTTTAACAGGATTAAAAGTTGGAGGAGTTACATTTATAAGCTCTATTTTGTCTAGTCAGCTTTCTAGATTAAATATAGGAGGAAAAGTTTTGAATTCATGGCTTTTAGCTCCTTCTAAAGAAATAACAAAGCAATTAGGAACAAATGTTACCGCTAAGATAGCAAATGCATTTAGAACATCAAAAACAGCAATCTGGGGAGGTGCTGCAACAAACAATGTAGCTAAAATGTTAAGAAATAACGCAATTGTAGGAATAGCAACATTTACAGTGTTATCTAGTTTTGATGTAATAGAGCTTTTTAGAGGAAGAATTTCTGCAGCTCAATTATTTAAAAATATGACTAAAATAGCTGGAGGAATAGCTGGAGGAGCTGCTGGTTATATGGGAGGAGTTGCTGCTGGAGCAGCTATAGGAGGAATTGTTCCAATTATAGGAAATGTTGCTGGTGGAATTATTGGAGGACTTGTTGGTGCTATAGGAGGGGGAACTTTTGGTGAAAGTGTGACAGACAGTATTGTTAGTAGTATTATAGAAGATGATGTAAAAGAAATGATAAGAATTATTGAAAATAATTTTACAACTTTTGCTAATAATTATTTATTGAATAAACAAGAGGGAGAAAAAATTGTAGATTTATTAAAAGATAAGTTGACTGCTGATACTTTAAAGGATATGTATTCATCAAATAATAGAAATAGATTTGCTCAAAACTTAATTGAACCATTAGTAGAAAAAGTTGTAAGAACTAGAAGAAAAATTTATCTTCCAAGTAATGAACTTATGATTGAGGGAATAAAAAGAGCTTTTAATAATTGATAAAGTAGAAAATTTAAATATGAAAAATCAAAAGATATCAACTGCTTAAGTATTAGAACATAAAAAATAAATAAATTTTAGGTGAAATTATGGAATTAATAAGTTTTTTTAAAGAATATGAAGAAAATATAGAAGTTATAGAGGTAATAGGAGAAAACTATTATTATATTTGTAAAAATCTTAATAAGGTAATATTAGATGAAGGTAGAATAAAAATAGATAATTTAACTATAGAATTAGAAGGTTTTCTTCAGATAAAAGAAGAAATCAATAATGAACAAAAAATATATATCTACCTATATAATGATTTTGCTATTAAATTTACAATGAAAAAAATAGTAAAATTAATAGATTTATTAAGATATAGGAAGTCAGATATTCAAAAGATAGAGATTATTGGAGATAACTTTTATTTCCCTTGTACTAATAGTTCAAATATAATTATTAAAGAAGATTCTAATCCTATTATGCTATCAATTGATAGATTTATAACAACTTTTGAGAGAGAGGAACTTTTAAAGGGAGTTTTAGAGCAAAAAGATAATATTTATACATACAATTATAAAAACTTTGAACTTAAGATAACTATGAATAAGATAATAAAACCAATAAAAATAGTTAATCCTTGGAAGGAACTTAAAAATATATTGAAATTATAAGAGGATTATATTAATATTCTACAAAATTGATAAAGCGAAGGTATTTACAAATTCTTTAAATTATGGTAAAATTTGTAGTAATATAAATTTTTTAGGAGGGGCTTTTCAATGATTGGAATAGGAATAGTAGGTCTTCCAAATGTCGGGAAATCAACACTTTTTAATGCAATAACAAAAGCTGGTGCAGCAGAGGCAGCAAACTACCCATTCTGTACAATAGAACCAAATGTGGGAATGGTAACTGTACCAGATTCAAGATTAGATGAGTTATCAAAAATAATTAATCCTCAAAGAGTAGTTCAAGCTACTGTAGAGTTTGTTGATATAGCTGGATTAGTAAAAGGAGCAGCAAAAGGAGAGGGATTAGGAAATAAATTCTTATCAAATATTAGATCTACAGCAGCAATTTGCCAAGTAGTAAGATGTTTTGAAGATGATAATGTAATTCACGTAAGTGGTTCAGTAGATCCAATAAGAGATATTGAGGTAATAAACACAGAGCTAATATTTGCTGATATGGAAACTGTAGATAAAGCAATTGAAAAACATAAAAAATTAGCTATGAATAAGAATAAAGAATCTATGGCATTAATGCCTGTATTAGAAAAATGTAAGGCACATTTAGAAGAGTTTCAACTATTAAAAACTCTATCTATGACAGAAGAGGAGTTAGAGTTAATAAGAACATATCAATTATTGACTTTAAAACCTATGATATTTGCAGCAAATGTGGCTGAAGATGATTTAGCAACAGGAAATGAGTATGTAGAAAAAGTAAGAGAGTATGCTGAAAAATTAGGTTCAGAAGTTGTAATAGTTTCTGCAAAAGTTGAAGCTGAATTACAAGAGATGGATGATGAAGAGAGCAAGAAAGAGTACTTAGAGGCACTTGGTGTTGAAGAGGCAGGATTGAATAGATTAATAAGAGCTGGATACAAGTTATTAGGTCTTCAAACTTATTTTACAGCAGGAGTAAAAGAGGTTAGAGCTTGGACAATAAGAATCGGAGATACTGCTCCAAAAGCTGCTGGAGAGATCCATACAGATTTTGAAAAAGGATTTATCAGAGCAAAAGTGGTTTCATTTGCTGATTTTATAAAGTATTCAGGATGGAAGGGTGCTCAGGAAGCTGGAGTATTAAGATTAGAAGGAAAAGAGTATATAGTTCAAGATGGAGATTTAATGGAATTTTTATTCAATGTGTAGAATAAAAAAATCCTTTGTTAAGAAAAATTACTTGACAATATTTAAAAAACTTAGTAAAATATCTAGGTGTACGATTGGAGGAAATTGTTTTGAGATTAGAGATTAAAAATTTTCCAAACCAAATTTTAGAATTTGACTTCTATATTGATAGTATGGAGGACATAGATCTAAAAGATAGAGTGCATGTTATAGGAACAGCTGTAAATAACAATGGTAAAGTTGAAATAAGTGGAAAATATTCAACTAAAGTAAAAACACAATGTGTAAGATGTCTAAAAGAGATTGAAATAGAATTAAGTAATGATTTTATGGGAACTTTCTTAGATGAAAGTGAGTATGTTCAGTATTCAAAAAGTTTAAATGCAGAATGTGAAATTAATCAAAATGAGATTTATGACGAGATAAAAGATGGAGTTATAGACTTAGAAGGATTAATAAGAGAGTATATAATACTTGATATGCCACCATATCCACAGTGTGAACCTGTTTGTGAAGATGATTCAGAGATAGAGAAGCACAGTGATAATGGAATTGATCCAAGATGGCAGCAATTATTACAAATAAAAAATTAATTTTTAAATAAGAATGTAAGTAGGAGGGAAACTAAGATGGCAGTACCTAAGAAGAAAACATCTAAAGCTAAGAAAAACATGAGAAGATCTCATCATGCTTTAACTGGAACTGGATTAGCAACTTGTGAAAAATGTGGAGCTCCAAGAAGACCACACAGAGTATGTCTTTCATGTGGAGATTACAATGGAAAACAAGTTCTAGCAGGACAAGCTGAGTAATTAGATTGTTTAATTAGATAAAAAAAGGCAAGATAAGCTCTTGCCTTTTTTTATTATAAAAGTAAGAAAAATATTTTTAAAATTCACAAATATGATGTATAATGTTGTAAAGATAATTATATAGGAGGCAACAATGAGAATAGCTTTAGATGCTATGGGTGGAGATAAAGCTCCCTTTGAAACGGTAAAAGGAGCAGTGAAAGCCTTAGAAGAGAGTGAAAGTTTACACCTCATACTTGTTGGGAAGAAAGAGATAGTAGAAGAGGAGCTATCAAAATACAAAGTTGATAGAGATAGAATAGAGATAGTAGATGCTAGAGAGAAAATAGAGATGACTGATGATCCTGTAACAGCAGTTAAAGGAAAGAAGGATTCATCTATGAATAGAACTTTAGAGCTTGTTAAAGAGGGAATAGCAGATGCTTCTGTTTCAGCTGGAAATACAGGTGCCTTAATAACTGCTAGTCAATTAAAACTAAAAAGAATAAAGGGTGTATTGAGACCAGCTATTGCTACAATGTTTCCTAATAAGACTGGAAAGATGTTGATGTTAGATGTTGGTGCAACTGCAGATTGTAAGCCAGAGTTTTTAAATCAATATGCTATGATGGGTTCTAAATATTTGGAAGTATTGTTAGGAAAGAAAAATCCGACTGTAGGATTATTAAATATTGGAACTGAAGAGGGTAAAGGAAATGAGGTAACTAGAGAAGCCTACCTTCTTTTAAAAGAGAATAAAACTATAAATTTTATGGGAAATGTAGAGAGTACAGAGGTTATGAATGGAAATATAGATGTAGTAGTAACTGATGGATTTACAGGAAATATGGTTTTAAAGACTTCTGAAGGGGTTGCAAAGTTTATTGTCTCATCATTGAAAGAGGAGATAGGTAAATCATTTATATATAAGCTGGGGGCTTTACTAATCAAACCAGCAATAAAACATATAGCTAAAAAGATGGATTCATCAGAGTATGGTGGAGCTATATTTTTAGGCTTGAATGGAATCTCTATAAAAGCTCACGGAAATTCAGATTCAACAGGAATAAAAAATGCTATAAAGGTGGCTAATAAATTTGCTGAGATGAATTTTATCGAAGAGTTAAAAAATGTTATAGATATAGATAATATTAAAGAATAGACCTTATAGGAGGAGATAATGGAATTTAAAAGCGTAGGAATCAAAGGATTAGGATACTATGTTCCAGAAAAAGTAATGACTAACTTTGATTTTGAAAAGATAATAGATACATCTGATGAATGGATTAGAACAAGAACAGGAATAGAGGAGAGAAGATTTGCTGCTGCTGATCAGGCAACTTCAGATCTATGTGTAGAGGCTGCTAAAAAAGCTTTAGATAGAGCCAATATGACAGTGGAAGACTTAGATTTGATATTAGTGGCTACTTGTACTCCAGATTATTTAGTTCAAGCAACTGCATGTTTGGTACAACATAAATTAGGTGGAAAGAATATTCCATGTTTTGACTTAAATGCAGCTTGTAGTGGATTTATATATGGACTTACAGTTGCTAACGGAATGATAAAGGGTGGAGTATACAAAAATATACTTGTAATAGGAGCAGAGACACTTTCAAGAATTATAGATATGCAGGATAGGAATACTTGTATATTATTTGGTGATGGTGCTGCAGCTGCAGTAGTTGGAGAGGTTGAAGAGGGATACGGTATACTATCAACTTATCTAGGTGCTGAAGGAGAAGACGATGATATATTAAGAACTCCTGCTGGTGGAACAAAAAAACCAAATGATGCACAAACAATAGAGAATAGAGAGAACTTTGTAAAGATGAAGGGACAAGATGTATTCAAATTTGCTGTACATGCACTACCAAATGCTACAAAAAATGCTTTAAATACAGCTAATGTAAGTGCTAATGATCTATCTATGATATTCCCACATCAAGCTAATGTAAGAATAATAGAGTCAGCAGCAAAAAGAATCCATGTACCAATTGAGAAGTTCTATATGAATCTTCAAAAATTTGGAAATACTTCATCAGCTTCTGTAGGTCTTGCATTGGGAGAAGCTTTAGAGAAAGGACTTGTAAAAAAAGGAGATCTAATAGCTTTAACAGGTTTTGGAGCAGGATTAACATATGGTTCTATAATAATGAGATGGACATATTAATAAAGAATTGACAGAATTTAGATGCTATGATATATTAAATTACACGTGTTTTTATTAAGGAGGAAAAGATGTCTAAAATAGCTTTTGTATTTCCAGGACAGGGAACACAATATGTTGGAATGGGAAAAGAATTATATGAGAACAATGAGCTAGCAAAGCAAGAGTTTGATAATCTATTTTCAAAACTGGATTTTGATTTAAAAAAAGTTATGTTTGAAGGTCCAGAAGAGGAGTTAAAAGAGACTAAAAATACTCAACCAGCTATAGTATCAATGAGTTTAATATTGACAAAATTATTAGAAGCTAAAGGAGTAAAGGCTGATTATGTAGCAGGACACTCTGTAGGAGAGTATGCAGCTTTTGGAGCAGCTGGGTATTTGTCATTGGAGGATACAGTTAAATTAACTGCTGCTAGAGGAAGCTATATGAATGAAGTAGCACACAAAGTTAATGGTGGAATGGCAGCAATTATTGGGTTGGATTCTTCAAAGATAGTTGAAGTACTTGAAGGAGTAGAGGGAGTAGTTGAAGCAGTAAACTTTAATGAACCTAAGCAAACTGTAATAGCTGGAGATAAAGATGCTATTGAGAGAGCTTGTGTGGCTCTTAAAGAAGCTGGAGCTAGAAGAGCAATGCCATTAGCAGTATCAGGTCCTTTCCATTCATCATTGATGAAGGAAGCAGGAGAAAAATTAAAATTAGAGGCTGAAAAGTATAACTTTACTATGACAGATGTTAAGTTAGTAGCAAATACAACAGCTGAAATTTTAAATTCAGTTGATGAGGTAAAGGAAGAGATCTATAGACAGAGTTTTGGTCCAGTAAAATGGGTTGAAACAATAAATAGATTGAAAGCTGAAGGGGTAGATACAATTTATGAAATAGGACCTGGAAAAGTATTAGCAGGACTTATAAAGAAAATTGATAAAGAAATTATAGTAAAAAATATAGAAAAACTTGAAGATTTGTCAAATATATAGTAAAATCTATAATATATAACGTTTTTAAAATATATAAAGAAAAAATTAAGGAGGAAGAAAAAATGTTAGATAAAATAAGAGAAATAGTAGTAGAGCAATTAGGTGTAGACGCTGAGCAAGTAGTACCTGAGGCAAACTTTGTTGAGGATTTAGGAGCAGATTCTTTAGATACTGTTGAGTTAATAATGGCATTCGAAGAAGAGTTTGACGTTGAGATTCCTGATACAGATGCAGAGAAAATAAAAACAGTTCAAGATGTTATTGATTATATTGAATCAAAATAATTAATTGGATAAAAATGAACGGGGTATTGAGTAGGTACCCCGTTACTTATATATATTAGAGCAAAATTAGAGGTGATGTTATGAATAGAGTAGTCGTTACAGGTCTAGGACTAATAACTGCTTTAGGGACAGGAATAGAGAAGAGTTGGAAGAGAATAGTGGCTGGAGAGACAGGAATAGCTAAGATAGAATCTTATGATGTATCTGAGATGCCAGTACAGATAGCTGGAGAGGTAAAAGACTTTGATCCTACAGAGTTTGGAATTGAGAAGAAAGAGATAAAAAAATTAGCTAGAAATACTCAATTTGCAATAGCAGCTACAAAAATGGCTTTAGATGATTCTAAATTAGTAATAGATGAGAATAATGCTGAAGAGGTAGGAGTAGTTGTTTCTTCGGGAATTGGTGGAATAGAGGTATTTGAAGCTCAACACCAAGCTATGTTAGAAAAGGGAGTAAGAAGAATATCTCCATTTACAATTCCTGCTATGATAGCTAATATGGCTGCAGGAAATATAGGGATTTATTTTGGAGCAAAAGGACCTAATAAATCAATTGTAACAGCTTGTGCTGCTGGAACTCACTCAGTTGGAGAAGCTTTTGAAATGATAAAAAATGGAAGAGCAAAAGTGATGATAGCAGGAGGAACAGAAGCAGCTGTAACACCTTTTGCTATGAATGCCTTTGCTAATATGAAAGCTCTTTCAACAAGAAATGATGAGCCTGAAAAAGCTTCAAGACCATTTACTGCTGACAGAGATGGATTTGTAATGGGAGAGGGAGCAGGAGTGTTAATTCTTGAGGAGTTAGAGTCTGCAAAAGCAAGAGGAGCAAAGATATATGCTGAAATAGTTGGATATGGAGAGACTTGTGACGCTTACCATATAACAGCTCCAGTAGATGGTGGAGAAGGAGCAGCAAGAGCATTTAAAATGGCTCTTAAAGAGGGAAAAATAGCATTAGAAGATGTTGATTATATAAATGCTCATGGAACTTCAACACCAGCAAATGATAAAAATGAAACTGCAGCAATAAAAGCTGTATTTGGAGATCATGCTAAGGAATTGATGGTATCTTCAACAAAAGGAGCTACAGGACACGGATTGGGAGCTGCTGGAGGAATTGAGGCTGTAATTATAGCGAAGAGTATTTTTGAAGGTGTTGTTCCACCAACAATAAACTATGATAATCCAGATCCAGAGTGTGATTTAAACTATGTGCCAAATAAGGCAGTTGAGAAGGAAATAAATGTAGCAATGTCAAGTTCACTAGGATTTGGTGGACATAATGCTGTAATAGCTATGAGAAAATATAAGTAGAATTGTAGAATTTAGGAGGAGAAATGAAAAAAAATTACTTAGATTTTGAAAAAAATCTTGGGTATAATTTTAAAAATAAAGAACTTCTAAAAAATTCACTTATTCACCGTTCATTTGGAAATGAGCATAGAAGATATAAAAAGATAAGTAATGAGAGACTAGAACTGCTAGGAGATGCAGTTCTAGACCTCGTTGTTACAGAGTATCTATATAAAAGCTATGCAAACTCTACAGAGGGAGATTTGGCAAAAGTAAAATCTATGGTGGTAAGTGAACCAGTTTTAGCAGGGATATCTAAAAAATTAGAAGTTGGAAAATATCTACTATTGAGTAGAGGTGAGGAGCTAACTGGTGGAAGAGAGAGAAGCTCTATATTAGGAGATGCATTTGAAGCTATATTAGGGGCAATATATATAGATTCAGATTTTGAAACAGCCAAGAAATTTGCACTTTCACATATAAAAGATGCTATTGATAATGTGGACAACAATGAGGATATTTTAGACTTTAAAACAATATTGCAAGAGTATAGTCAGAAAGTATATAAAATTATACCTGAGTATTCAGTGATAAAAGAGATAGGACCAGATCATCAAAAAGTGTTTGAGATAGAGGTTAAGATAGATAATGGAATTGAGGAAAAACAGTCTGAAATAGGTAAAGGTAAGAATAAAAAGACAGCAGAACAAGCAGCTGCTAAGTCATTGTGTAAAAAATTAGGAGTAAAGATTCATGAAGCACTATAATATTCCAATATTTATAAGTCATTTTGGTTGCCCAAATTCATGTGTTTTTTGTAACCAAAAAAAGATAAATGGTAGAGAAACAGATGTTACAATTCAAGATTTAAAAGATACAATAGAGACATATTTAGAAACTCTTCCAAAGAATTCCAAGAAAGAAGTGGCTTTCTTTGGTGGAACTTTTACAGGAATTTCTATGAATTTACAAAAAGAATACTTAGAGACAACTTATGAATATATAAAAGCTGGAAGTATTGATGGGATAAGATTGTCTACTCGTCCAGATTGTATAACAGAGGAGATAGTAGAACAGTTAAAAAAATATGGAGTAACAGTTGTTGAATTAGGAGTTCAATCTCTTGATAAAGATGTATTGTTGGCAACTGAGAGATACTATCCTCTAGAGGTAGTAGAAAATGCTTGTAGATTACTAAAAAAATATGGGATAAAAGTTGGAATCCAATTGATGATCGGATTACCAAAATCTACTCAAGAAAAAGAGTATGAAACAGCTAAAAAAGCCTTAGCTATGGAACCAGACATGGTAAGAATATATCCAACATTAGTGATAAAAAATACTAAGATGGAGAGAATGTTTTACAATAGAGAATATACTCCATTAACATTGGAAGAGGCTGTTGAGATAACTAGGAAAATTTACTCTCTTGTAGAGAGTAGAGGTGTGAATGTAATCAGAGTAGGATTACAGCCAAGTGATGATTTGAGAGAAGATGGAGTAGTTATTGCAGGACCATTCCACTCAGCATTTAGGGAGCTAGTTGAAACAGAGATACACTATGACTTCTTTAAAGATATAGCACTGAAAGATAAGAAGTTGGATATTTTAGCCAATGAGAAGTCTGTTTCAAAATTTGTTGGAATAAATAAAGCTAATAGATTGAGATTAAAAGAGTATTTTAATATAAAGATAGATAATTCAATCGAAAAAGATGATGTAGTTGTAAATGGAAAAAAATATTCTAGGTTAGATATACTAAGAGGAGAGTTAAAAAGAAATGAATCAGATAGTGATCAACATAGATGAGTTT
Organism: Fusobacterium sp. SYSU M8D902; assembly: GCF_040199715.1. NCBI lineage: Bacteria > Fusobacteriati > Fusobacteriota > Fusobacteriia > Fusobacteriales > Fusobacteriaceae > Fusobacterium > Fusobacterium sp. SYSU M8D902. The sequence continues at coordinate 164,011 of NZ_JBEFNA010000001.1, read as the reverse complement.
CAGTCAAGAGCAGCTATAATTGAAGATAAAAAAGTGATCGAGATTCTGATCGAAAGAGAAGAAGAGGGAAGAATAAATGGGAGTATTTATAAAGGAAAAGTAGCTAATGTTCTTCCTGGAATGGAGTCAGCTTTTTTGAATATAGGGTTGGAAAAAAATGCCTTTCTCTATGTAAATGATCTGAGAGAGTTTGAAGAAAAGTATTTAGATGGGATATGTAATAGTGAAAGACCAATAGAGGATATATTAAATGTTGGAGATGAGGTTGTAGTACAGGTTTTGAATGAACCAAGAGGAAGCAAGGGTGCAAGAGTGACTACACACTATACATTGCCTGGAAAATACTTGGTATTGATGCCAAATAATGATCATCTTGCAATATCTAAAAAGATAAAAGATGAGGCAGAGAGATCTAGATTAGAGGAGATATTTAAGGATATAAAGCCTGAAAATATGGGAATTATAATTAGAACAGCAGCCTTTGGAAAGAGTATTTTTCATTTTGAAAGAGAGATAGAGTACCTAGTAAAAAAATGGGAAGATATAGAGAAAAAAACGAAAAATGCTAAAATAGGAGAGGTGTTATACAAGGATAATGGAGTTATAACAACTGTTTTAAGAGATATTTTCTCCAATGATATAGATGAACTTATAGTTGATAATGAGGAAGCTTATTGGGAAATTATAGATTATATAAACGCTTTTAGTGAAAAGACTTTAAAAACAAAGATAAAACTTTTTAAAGGAGAAGATGAAAGAAATATATTTGAAGTATTTGAAATTGATAAAGAGATACAAAACGCTTTAAAGGAAGAGGTGAGATTAGAATGTGGTGGCTCACTGGTAATTCAGAAAACAGAAGCATTGATAAGTATTGATGTAAATACTGGAAAGAATACAGGAAGCTACAATCTTGAAAAAACAGTTTTAAATACAAATTTAGAGGCTGCAAGAGAGATTCCAAGACAGTTAAGATTGAGAAATTATGGTGGAATTATAATAATAGATTTTATTGATATGAGATTGGATGAGGATAAGGAACAGGTATTAAAGACATTGGAAGAGAATCTGGCCAAAGATAGAATAAAAAATAATATCGTTCATTTTACAGATTTAGGTTTGATAGAGATGACTAGAAAAAGAACGGGTAAACCATTGTATAGTTATTTTCAAGAAACTTGTCCAATATGTAATGGAACAGGAAAGATAAAATCTAAAGATGCAGTTATTCATGAGATGATGTCAGAGATTAGAATCTGTGCAAAAGATGAGGATATATCAAAGATAAAGGTAGTATTATCTAAAAAATTAAAGATAGCTTTTAAAGAGTTGTATTTTGAGTTTGTAGAAGATTTTGTAAAAAATAGAAAGAAAGAGCTTATATTGGAAGAGAATAAAGAGAATAATTACGAGTATGAGATTGTTTTAATAAAGTAAAGGTGAATATATGAAAATAGGAGTGTATGCAGGAAGTTTTGATCCAATAACTAAAGGGCATTTTGATGTTATAAAAAAATCTTTAAAAATAACAGACAAATTGATAGTGGCAGTTATGAATAATGCCAATAAAAAGTGCTGGTTTTCATTAGAAGAGAGAAAAGAACTGATAAAAATGCTAACAAATGAATTTGGAGAAAAGGTAGAAGTAAAGAGTTTTGATGGGTTGTTAATAGATTTTATGAAGGAGCATAATGCAGAGATCATAATAAGAGGATTGAGAGCAGTATCTGATTATGAGTATGAGTTAGGTTATGCTTTTGTAAATCACGATCTTTCTGCTGGAGAAGTTGATACAATATTTATACCAGCAGCAAGAGAGTACATGTATTTAAGTTCAAGTGCAGTAAGAGAGGCAGCAACTGTAGGAGCAAGGCTAGATATTTTTGTAGATACAAAAATAGTGGATATAGTTAAAAATAAAGCTAAAAATATAAAGGGATAGGTTATAAATGGCAAAAACTAAGAGTTTTTATGTATGTAGTGAATGTGGATATAAAACTGCAAAATGGACAGGAAAGTGTCCACAATGCAATAGTTGGGGAACTTTTGAAGAGGAGTTGGAAGTTTCATCAGCTGTAGGTGCACCAGTAGTCTCTTCTGCAGTATCTATAAAGGAAACTTCAGAGAAGGTTTTCTCTTTTAATGATGTCATAATAGAGGAGAGCGATAGATACAAAACTCAAATAGGTGAGTTTGATAGAGTGTTAGGTGGAGGTTTATTATGTGGTGAAGTTGTTCTTATCACTGGAAATCCAGGAATAGGAAAATCAACTTTATTATTACAGGTTGCAAATGAGTATACTACATATGGAGATGTAATTTATATATCAGGTGAGGAGTCTCCAGCTCAAGTAAAGAGCAGAGGAGAGAGATTGAAAATAAAGAGTAAAAATCTTTATTTGATGTCAGAGACAGATATTTCAAAAATATATGAATTTTTAATAGCAAAAAAACCTAAAGTTGTGATAGTGGATTCTATACAGACTCTATATAACTCAGTTGTAGATTCAATACCAGGAACACCTACACAGATAAGAGAGTGTACACTGAAGATAATAGAGTTAGCTAAAAAATATGGGATCTCATTTTTCATAGTTGGACATATTACAAAAGATGGAAAAGTGGCAGGACCTAAATTATTGGAACATATGGTAGATGCAGTATTTAATTTTGAGGGAGAAGAGGGGCTTTTCTATCGTATACTGAGAAGTACCAAAAATAGATTTGGCTCAACAAATGAGTTAGCAGTTTTTAGTATGGAAGAAGACGGAATGAAGGAGATAAAAAATTCGTCTGAATATTTTCTCAGCGAGAGAGAGGAAAGAAATATAGGAAGTATGGTAGTTCCTGTACTAGAGGGAACAAAAGTATTTTTATTAGAGGTGCAGACTCTTCTTACAGAGGTAACAATTGGAATTCCTAAGAGGATAGTACAAGGGTTTGATAAAAATAGAATACAGATTCTAACAGCAATTGCTGAAAAAAAGATGTATATGAATCTAGCTATGAAAGATCTATTTGTAAATATTCCTGGAGGACTTAGTATCGAGGATCCAGCAGCAGATTTAGCTGTTTTAATATCAATACTATCAATATACAAGGGTGTAGAGATAAGTCAGAAAATAGCAGCTATTGGGGAATTGGGATTAAGAGGAGAGATTAGAAAGGTATTTTTTATAGATAAAAGACTTAGAGAATTAGAAAAACTAGGATTTAAAGGGGTTTATATACCAGAAGCTAATAGAAAAGAGATTGATAAGAAAAATTATAACTTAAAACTGATATATTTAAAAAATTTAGAAGAACTTTTAGAAAGGATGAATAAAGATGGACAGTAAAAAATTGGAAGAGATGCTGTCATTTGTAACGCCAGGAACAGCTCTTAGAGAGGGACTAAATAATATATTAGAAGCAGGATTAGGAGCTTTAATAGTTATAGGCTTTGATGAAAATGTAAAAAAAATGGCAGATGGTGGATTTTATTTAGAGTGTGATTTTACTCCAGAAAGAGTATATGAATTGGCAAAAATGGATGGAGCAATAATCTTAGATGCAGAGTGTAAAAAGATAATGTATGCTAATGTTCATTTGCAACCAGATAGAAAATATAAATCTACAGAGAGTGGAACAAGACATAGAACAGCTCAAAGAGCTGGACAGCAGATAGGGAAATTGGTAATAGCAGTTTCAGAGAGAAGAAATGTAATAACTCTATATAAAGATGATATAAGATATAGATTGAAAGATGCTTCTTCAATAGAAAATGAAGCAGCTCAAGCTATAAAGACAATGGAGAGATACAAGGCAGTTTTAGATAGAGCCTTAGCAAACTTGACAATATTGGAGTTGGATAATACAGCAACTCTATATGATGTGGCTACTGCACTACAGAGATTTGAAATGTTGAGAAGAATAGGAGCAGAGGTAAATAACTGTGTTGTTGAGCTAGGTGTAGAGGGAAGATTGTTAAATCTTCAATTTCAAGACCTAAATCAAGATATAGAGGAAGATGAGTATGACTTAATCAGAGACTATATAGAGGATGGAATTGACTATAAAGAAGTAAAAGAGAAGATGAAGAGCCTTGATGATGAAGAGTTGTTAGAGGTAGAGAATTTTTCACACTCTCTTGGATATGGAAAGAGTTATAGTCTATTAGATAATGAAGTAAGTCCTAAAGGTTACAGATTATTAGGTAGAATAAGTAAATTAACAAAAAAAGATATAGAAAAATTAATAAATAGATACAATAGTATTTCAAAACTTCAAGATGTACCAGATGAAGAGTTATCAGATATGAAGATAAGTAAGGTTAAGATAAAAGCCTTAAAAAGTGGTTTGAAAAGATTGAAGTTGACTGTTGAATTGGAAAAAGTGTAATAGAAGTAGAAAATAGAAAAAGGAAAAAAGTTACTTATAGGATAATGCCTATTGTAGTAGTTTTTTTCCTTTTTTGCTTTAAACTTTTTTATCTTTTAATTTTATAAAAATTAAAGTGAAGATAAGTAGAAGCATCTGATACCAAAGTAGAGATATTAACTCTATAGGTGAAACTTTTTCAGAAGCAAAACTCAATAGAATTAGCATTTGAGCACCGTATGGGATAATTCCTTGAAATATACAAGAGAATATATCTAAAATGGCAGCACTCTCTTTGGGATCAATATCATATTTTTTAGATATATTTTTTGCAATGGGACCACTGATTATTATAGCAACAGTATTATTGGCAACAGCCATATCAATTAGTGATACTAATATACCTATACCTAATTTAGCACTCTTTTTACCAATTATTAATTTTTGGATATGACCAATTAGCCACTGTATTCCACCTGCTTTTGATGTCATATTAGCTAAACCACCTGAAAATAGTGATAGAAGAAAGATCTCATTCATTCCAGTAAATCCATTATATATCTCTTTAGATAGTGTTAAAAAAGTAAAATTTCCATGAAATATTCCAATTATTCCAGCTATTACTATTCCAAGAGTAAGTACTACAAAGACATTTATTCCACTTAAAGCTAAGATTAAAACAGATAAATATGGAACTATTTTAAGGAAACTATAATCTAATATCTCTAAATTTACTATTGTTTTTGGAGCACCAAAGAGAAAGAATAAAATAACTGTCAAAATAGCAGCAGGAAGAGCAATATTTAAATTTACTCTAAATTTATCCTTCATCTCTACTCCTTGAGTTCGGGTAGAAGCGATTGTTGTATCTGAGATAACAGAGAGATTATCTCCAAACATAGCTCCACCCATAACAGCTGCCAATATGAGGGCTAGAGAAACTCCACTTTTATCAGCAAGACCAACTGCAATAGGTGCAATAGAAACAATAGCTCCAACAGATGTACCAGTAGCTGTTGAGATAAAAGCAGCTATAACAAATAAGCTGGGAGCTAAAAATCTTACTGGAATAAAAGATAGAGCTAAGTTGACAGTAGAATCTACTCCCCCCATAGTTTTAGCTACTCCAGCAAAAGCTCCAGCTAAAAGATAGATTATACACATAGTGATAATATCTTGATGTCCACACCCTTCTAAAAATGTATTGAATTTCTCTTTAATACTCCCTTTGAAAAGGATAAAAGCAAAAACAATTCCAATAAAAGCTGCTATAGGTGATGGTAATTGATAGAAAGCCATTGGAATTTTTTGCAATTGAAGTATAATACCAGCTCCCAAATAGAAAAGTACAAATACAATGAGTGGAACTAAGCCAATAAAACTTCCATTGTTATTATTTTTCATTAAAACCTCCATTAAAATTATTTATGAACATAAAACTCAATAATTGATGTATCATTTTTATTGTAACTTATCTTTATAGAGAGAGTTTTATCTTTTAAAACTACTGTCTCTTTATCTTTTAGTGAGTAAAGAGTAATAGTAAACATATATTTAGATAGTTGAGGAAGATTATTCTTTTGAATAAAGACAAGGATATCTGTGTGCATTTGAAATAGAGATTTAAATTTCTTTTTCAAAATATAATCAGGTTTATCAAGTTCCTCATTTTGTGCAAGAGATAGTTGGAGATGTTTTTCAATATCAATATCAAAATTGAGCAAAACATATTCAACTTTATTTTTTACAAACTCCTCTCCATACTCTGCTACAGATTTTAAAAGTAGGGAGTATATTTCAGAGAAATTTTTAATATTTTTCCCTAGTTTAGCCATTAACGAATCAATAAATTGAGTTGTATTTTCCTCAGCAATTGAATTAGAATCAACTTTCTTACTAATGGTTATTCCTAAAATTTTGGCACTTTTATGTTCGCCATTTTTAACTTTTTCATATTCAAGATTTAATTTGCCATTGGTTTTAATATCTTCTAGTATTGGAATGAGAAGATTTTTTTCAATGTCATAAAATCTTTTATAAGAGTCGCCTATTTCAAGAATTTCACGAAGAGTATCAACTGGAATATAGATATTGTTATCTTTATTATTGTAAATATATTGATAGAGACGATAGGAGAATTTCTCCTCAAGAAACAGTATGTTTCTCAGACCAACTCTATCAAAAAAAGACCCCTTTTTAAATGAATTAGTAATTTCATCTGAAAATACAAGATATATAGTTTCGTTATTAATATAATAAGATTGTAATATGCTAATACAGGTAAAATAGTTATTCTCTTTGGAAAAAATTGTGATAGTTTTACTCATCAAACTATTTAGATATTTTAAAATCTCCTCTTTTTCAGTAAAATTAAAAATTTTTAAAAATTTATTTAATGATATATGATTATATTTCTGTAATCTTATATTACGAAATAACTCCTTATCTTTTTTTGTTAAGTGTTTTGTAAAATCAAGTTTAATATCTTTTCCAATTAATTCAAAATCTAAAAGACTTATTTTGTCATTTTTTTCATTCATACATACCACCTTAAAAAAATTAAAAAAATTTTGAATATAATTTTCACAAAAATAAAACGAAAAATAACAAATAATATTTCGTTATACCTAATTAGTCTACCATTTATTCTATAAAAAATCAACAACTAACAAAAAAACTATAATGATAATAACGAAAAAAGTTCAAAAAATGACAGATTTGACTTTTTATAATATATAATATATGATAAAGATGTGAATAAATAAAAAATATGTGGAGGTAATACAGATGAGTTTAACAATTGAAGAGATAGCAATGACAATAGTAGGAAATGCAGGAGAAGCAAGAAGCTTAGCATTTGAAGCTTTAAGAGAAGCAAAAGAGGGAAATTATGATAAAGCAAAAGAGTGTTTAGATCAAGCTAAAGAGAGAAGTTTAGCAGCACATGAGATGCAAACAGAGTTAATATGTAATGAAGCAGATGGAAATGGAATAGAGATGAATCTATTAATGGTACATGCTCAAGACCACTTAATGACTTCAATACTTGCTAGAGAGTTAATTGAAGAGATGATCGCTCTATATAAGAGATTAGATAAATAATCATTGAAATAACCTTAGGAGGAAAAGAGTTAATGAAAAGAGAATGGGGTATGATAGCAACTTGGAGAATGGCAGGAGATGCTGTTGCACTAGGAGCTGATATATTAGAGAATGGTGGAAAATGCCAAGATGCTGTAGAAAAAGCGATTATGCAAGTAGAAGATTATCCATTTTATAAATCTGTAGGTTATGGTGGACTTCCTAATGAAGAGTGTGAAGTAGAATTAGATGCGGCATTTATGGATGGAAAAACTTTATCAATAGGAGCAGTAGCAGGAATAAAAGACTATAAAAATCCTGTTTCAATAGCAAGAAAATTAAGTGAAGATAGATTTAATATTTTCTTAGTTGGAGCTGGAGCAGAGGCATATGCTCATAAAAATGGTTTTGTTAGACAGAATATGCTAACTGAGAGAGCAAAGAAAACTTGGGAAAAGAGAAAAAAAGAGATATATGAGAAAAATCTTTCTCCATATGATGGACATGATACAGTTTGTATGATAGCTCTTGATAAGGAAAAAGATATGGCTGTGGCTACATCAACAAGTGGACTATTTATGAAAAAAAGAGGTAGAGTAGGAGATTCGCCTGTTTCTGGATCGGGATTCTATGTTGATAATGAAGTTGGAGGAGCAGCAGCTACAGGACTTGGAGAAGATATAATGAAAGGTTGTCTATCTTATGAAGTAGTTCAAAGAATGAAAAAGGGAGAGACTCCTCAAGAAGCAGCTCAAGGTGCTGTAATGGACTTTACTGACGAGTTAAAAAGAAGAAGAGGACACGCTGGAGCTATTTCGGTAATAGCTCTTAATAATAAAGGTGAATGGGGAATAGGAACAAATGTGGAATTTACTTTTGCAGCGACTACATCAGAGGAGATACCTCAAGTCTATATTGCTAATCCAATAGAGGGAAGCAAAGATGTAAAGATAGAAGCAGTTAGTAAAGAGTATATGGAAGAGTATAAAAAAAGCATTCAAAAACCAATAGAGTAGTGAATATAAAATAGGAGGATAAGAATGAACAAATTAATTTATATATTAGAAGAAAAACTTGTTCCTATAGCTGCTTGGCTAGAAGCTAATAAATATGTTAATGGAATAAGAAGAGCGTTTGTTATGTTGATGCCAGCATTGATGATAGGTTCATTATTTTTAATGATTCAATCATTCCCATTGCCAGCATATCAAAATTTTATGAAAAGTGTTTTTGGAGATAACTGGGGATCAGTTTTCGATATACCTGTAAATGCAACTTTCTCAATGTTAGCTGTATATGTATCATTTTTAGTTGCTCAACAATTAGCAAAGCAATTTGAATTGGATAGCGTTGCAGTAGGATTGTTATCAACAGTGGCATTCTTTATCTTAACACCTTTAGGAAATACACAAGAGTATGGAAGTGTAATCACTTTTGACTGGTTAGGAAGTAAAGGAATGTTTATAGCTATGATGGTAGGATTCTTTACTATGGTAATATTTAGATTTTTCGTAAAAAGAAACATCTTAGTAAAAATGCCAGATGGAGTACCACCTGAAGTAATTAGATCATTTGAAGCTCTTATTCCTGGAGCAGCAATATTAATAGTAGCACTATTAGTAAGAGTTGGAATGGCTCATACATCATTTGGAACTATTCATGACTTTGTATATAAAGTGATAGCTATACCATTAAAATCATTGGGAACTTCATATATAGGATCTATGTTAACAGTATTCTCAATATCTGTTTTATGGTCAGTAGGAATTAATGCTGGATCAATGGTAAATGGTATTGTTAGACCATTCTGGTTAGAGAACCAATTAGAAAATATAGCAGCAATAAAAGAGGGATTACCTATTCCACACGTTATCACAGAGCAATTCTTTGATATGGTATGGATGGGAGGATCTGGAGCAACACTATCTCTATTATTAGCAATTATAATATTTGCAAAAAGTAAACATATAAAATCAGTTGGAGAGATAGCAGCAGTACCAGGTCTATTTAATATAAATGAACCATTATTATTTGGATTACCAGTAATATTAAATCCAATTATGTTAATTCCATTTAATATAGTTCCATTAGTAGTAGTTACAACACAGTATATAGCTATGAATATAGGACTTGTAGCTAGACCAATTGGAATTGCTTTACCTTGGACAACACCAGCAGTTATAAGTGGATTCTTTGTAGTAGGAGGATTATCAGGAGCTTTAATACAGTTATTTAACTTAGTTTTAGGAGCTATGATCTACTTACCATTCTTAAGAATACTAGATAAAGCATCATTAAAAGAGGAAACAGAATTAGGAGAATAAAAATAGCAGAGTTATAAGGAGAGTGTCAATATGAAAAAAATATTATTACTTTGCTCTAACGGAATGTCAACAAGCTTGATGGTAAAGAAAATGTTAGAAGCAGCAGAGAAAAAGGGAATAGAGGTTGAAATAAAAGCTGTAGGTCTAGAGATGTTTAAAGAAAACTTAGATAAATATGATGTTTTCTTATTAGGACCACAAATTAAATATAGAAAAGCTGAATTTGAGAAGATGGCAGCTGAAGTTGGAAAAAAAGTAGAAGTAATCAATACTATTGATTATGGAATGATGAAAGGGGATAAAGTTTTAGACTTTGCTCTAGGTTTAATAGGATAGTTAAAAAATGAGGAGCAACTTCTTTAGTTGCTCCTTTGTTTATTTGGAGGTAACTATGAAAATTAAAAACTATATAGATAATAATTTTGATAAGATAATGTCAGATGTTATAGATATTATAAAGATAAAAACAGTAAAAGCTGAACCAGTAGGAGATGCTCCATTTGGAGAGAATTTAAAATATGGACTTGAAAAAACTTTGGAGTTGGCTCAAAATTTAGGATTTAGAACTAAAAATCTAGATAACTATGTTGGTTATGCTGAGATTGGAGAGGGGGAGGAGTATATTGCTATCTTAGGACATATAGATGTTGTACCTGAAGGAGATTGTTCTAAATGGAGTGTAGATCCATATGGAGGGGAGATAAAGAATAATTGTCTGGTAGCAAGAGGAGCTATAGACAATAAAGGACCAATCATATCTTCATTGTACTCATTAAAGGCTATATTAGAGGAGAATCCACACTTTAATAAAAGAGTGAGAGTGATCTTCGGAACAAATGAAGAGAGTGGAGATGAGGATATAAAACACTATCTAAGCTTAGAAAAACCACCAAAATATGCTTTTACACCTGATGGAAGATTTCCAGTTATATTTTCAGAGAAGGGTATATATACATTTTCTTTTAGAGAGAGAATAGATTGGGATAGAACAGAGGTTTTAGAGATACAAGCTGGGACAAGATCAAATGTAGTTCCTGAACAGGGAAAAATAACTTTAAGAAATAGTTCAGCTACAAAAGTTAAAGAGAGTCTGAAAAAAATGGTTGAACTTTCAAAATGTAGTTTTGAATTATTGGAAGAGGAAGATAGATTGGTAGTGACAGTAAATGGAAAAGCTGCTCATGCAAGTTCACCTGAAAGAGGAATTAACTCAATTTATGGAATGTATCTATTTTTAAATGAAGTATTAGAAGAAAAAGATTCACTTAAAAATTTTGCAAGATTTATAGCTGAACATATTCAAGAGACAACTGACGGAAAACTATTGGGAATAGATAGTTTAAATATAGAAACTGGGGATTTAACTATCAGTGCTGGAATTACTAAAAAAATAGATGAGTATATAAATATAAAATTCAATATTAGATATCCAATATCAACAACAGAGGAGATTTTAGATAGAGAGTTACAATGTAGAGCCCAAGAAAATGGAGTTGTATTCTTTAAGGAGAACCACAATCCACCACTATATTTTGCAAAGGATTCTATCTTAGTAAAAACTTTGCAAGATACTTATAGAGATATTACTGGAAGAGATGAAGAGCCTGCAGCTTTAGGTGGAGGAACTTATGCTAAACTTATGCCAAATACAGTGGCTTTTGGACCAAATTTCAAGGAGTTTAAAGGAAATCCCCACAGTTTTGATGAGTGTATGGACTTGGATATGTTAAAGATTGGAATAGAAGTATATGCTAAAGCTATATTAAAATTAAGTGAGTATATTTAGGAGGAAAAATGTTAAGAGAAAAATGTATTGGGAGCTTTTTAGAAGCAATAGAAGCAGAAAAATTAGGAGCAGAGAGAGTAGAACTTTGTGATAACTTAGAAGAGGGAGGGACAACACCTTCATATGGAACTATAAAAATGGTTGTTGAGAAACTAGATATTCCAGCTTTTGTAATTATCAGACCAAGAGGGGGAGACTTCTTTTATACAGAAGAAGAGTTAGAGATAATGAAAGAGGATATAAGAGTTTGTAAAAAATTAGGTGTTAAAGGTGTTGTTATAGGAGCTTTAAATAGAGATAATACAATTAATTATGAAGCTATAAAAGAGATGATAGAACTGGCTAAACCTATGTCAATAACTTTTCATAAAGCAATAGATGAGTTGGCAGATCCAGTAGCTGAAGTAAAAAAATTAGCAGATTTAGGAGTTGATAGAATATTGACTTCAGGAACAAAAGAAACTGCTTTAGAAGGAAAAGATATCTTAAATGCAATGATAAAAGAAGCTGGAGATGATATCATAATAATAGTAGCAGGAAAGGTTACAAAGGATAGCCTAAAAGAGATATCTGAAACTATACCAAGCAAAGAGTATCATGGAAAGAAAATAGTTTAAAATTTTTAGTTTTGTATCCTCCTTATTGAAAAAAAGAGAATAATGGGGTATCCTATAATATGAGAATATTTGGTAGGGGGGATACAAATATGGAGAAAAAGAGTATTTATAAGGGGGCACTAATTTTAGTAGCAACCTCTTGGGGAAGTGGATTTCCAATTACAAAGATTGCATTGGAGAGTGGGATAGCACCTAATGCTTTAATGTCAATAAGATTTTTAGTAACAGCATTAATACTGTTTATCTATTTGAAATTTGCTGGAGAAAAACCAACGAGATCAGAGATAAAGTTGGGCTTGGGAGCTGGACTAGTTTTAGGATTAGCATTTTCATTGCAAACAGTTGGATTATTTTATACTACCTCTTCAAAGAATGCTTTTATAACAGGTGCATATGTTGTAATGGTACCTTTTATCTCTTGGTTGATTACTAAAGAAAAACCAAAAAGTATAATATATTTTGCTTCTTTTTTATGCTTGTTTGGAATAGGATTTCTCTCTTTAGATGGGGATTTTAGTGTGAACTATGGAGATTTTCTAACTTTTGTATGTGCTATATTTTTTGCTTTGCAAATGTCGATAATTGGAGCTACTATAAAGGGAAAGAACCCTGTTATAGTCAATACTTTTCAAATGTTAAGTGCTGGAATTTTGACATTTGTATTGAATATTTTATTTGAAAATTTCTCTTTAATTAGCACAAAACTAAATACAGTTCAAGTATTGGCTATTGGATTTTTAGTAATTTGTAATACAATGATAGCATACTTAGTTCAAACAGCTGCTCAAAGATATGTAGCTGCTTCTACAACATCTTTGATACTTTCAACAGAGATATTATTTGGAGCGTTAGCTTCAGTGATATTTATGGGAGATATTTTAACTATAAAGATGTTATTTGGTGGGATTTTGATATTTGCATCTGTAGTTTTAGCTGAAGGAGATTTCAAGTTGAAAAAATAACTAAGAGTATAAAATAAAAAGTTGATTTGTTAAGGAAAGTGTCCCTAGCAATCAACTTTTTTATTTTAAAATATTTGAGTCAAAGGAGCGAAAATAGTGGAATTAAAAAATATTGTTTGGGATTTAGAAAAGTATGAAGAGTTTAAAAAATTTCTTTTGTTAGAAGGAGATGAAAAGTATAGAGAGTTTCATTCTAAATTGTTAGGAGTAAAAAAAGAGGTTATTGGAATTAGAACACCAGTATTAAAGGAGTATGCTAAAATAATATCTAAAGGAGATTGGAAGGGGTATTTGAAATATAGCGGAGATGAGTACTATGAGGAATCTGTAATAGAAGGTTTGATATTGGGCTATTGTTCTTCAATGTATGAAGAAAGGATAGAATATTTGAATCAATTTATAGAAAACATAGATAACTGGGCTGTTTGTGATATAGCAGTCGGAAATTTAAAATTTTTAAAAAAAGAGCGAGAAAGATATTACGATTTTATAAAAAATTGCATAGAAGCAGACAATTCTTGGAGGATAAGGTTTGGAGTGGTAGCATTATTGGATTTTTATTTGATTGGTGATTATATAGATAATATATTTGAGATCTGCTTAAGAATAAAAAATGAAGATTATTATGTAAAAATGTCACAAGCCTGGTTGATTTCAATTATGTTTATAAAATTTAGAGAAAAAACATTAGAATATCTAAAGAGTCAGAGGTTAGATAGTTGGATACAGAATAAGGCTATACAGAAAATCAGAGAATCTAAAAGGGTTAGTATTGAGGATAAAGATCTAGTTTTAAAATTAAAAGTTAATGAATAAGAGATCAGATATAATTTATATCTGACCTCTACTTTAAAATAAATTATCAGTTATTTTGTTTCTTAGCTATTTTAGGGAAGATAAATCCAAGACCTACAAGTACTATTGGAGTTAAGATATTCAAAGTGATTTGGAATATCCATTCAGAACTAAATGGAGCTAAGTTTTTAGGGAAGATTCCCATAAGACAAGCAAAGGCTGTAAAACCAAAACACCAAACACCAACTAAAGTAGCTACTTTATCATTGTTTATAAATTTGAATGCTATATTTGAAGTTAGATTTCTATTTTTAGCAAGACCTCTAAGTCCTATATAAGCAAGGAAAACCCAAAGGTATCTCAAAGGCATAACAATAGAGTTAAGATCTAGTAGCCAGTTATATAGATTATTCATATCACCAATACCTAAAGCAGGGATAATAATAAGAATACCAACTAGTATAGCAGTTAATTTATAACCAGCAATGGGAGCACCGTATTTATTTGTTCTAGTAAATGATACTGGAATAAATCTACGATCTCCCTCTCCAATTAATATTTTTAGAGGAGCATCTATTGAAAACATCAGAGCAGAAATCTGTCCTAATGTATTAGCAACAGCATATAGGATCATAAGAGAGTTTCCTACTCCATAGTACTCACCAAGTAGCTTAAAAGCATAGTATTGACCGTTCATTTTTAGATCTGAAGGAATATTATTACTATTAAACATTATTCCCATAGCAAGAGATCCTAATAGAGCAGATAATCCAACAGAAGCAGCTAGGACTATCATTCCCTTAGGAAAATTTTTATTAGGATTATCTACATCTTTAACATATGGAGATATCTTTTCACAACCACCAACTGCAAAAACAAGCATAGATATAGTTGTGAAATAAGTGAAATCAAATTTAGGCATAAAAGTTTTCAAACTCCAATCAACAGTGGCAGAGTTTACACTCATTAATGATGGAGCTGCAACAGTTAGAAGAATATATAGTATTCCCATAAAGAACATAGAAGTTCCAGCTAAAGCTCCAATCTTTTTTAATGAATTTATACCTTTTGAAGATAACCATAAAAAAAGTAAAAATAAACAAAGAACAAGTGATTGTAACATCAACGGATTAAAACTTTTAATCATATCACCATTTTGAAAAAATACCCAGCTCAAAGCGATCAATGCTCCTTGAGGTTTTTGTGCAAGGTATGGTATATGTACTACCCAGTATGTCCAACCAGCTAAGTAAGCTATCATAGGTCCATAAGTAGATCCAATCCAGCTAGATACACCTCCAGCTTTTTGTTCAAAGGCCGATCCCATCTCTCCTACCATTAAAGCATAGGGTAAGAAATATAAAGATAGTATTAATAGCCAGGATATAACAACAGTAAGACCTTGGTTAGCATAGTTATTAACCACATTTCCAAAGCCCCATACAACTGTGAATCCCATCATTGCAAGAGTACGCCAATTAAGTTTTTTCGTATTCATCAGTCTTTTCTCCTTTTTATAGAATTAATTTAGATAAATTATATCATATAAAATATATAAAGAAAATAAAAAAGATAAAAAGTGATATTGACAAAGAAAAATGGAACGGATATAATTATATTATAAACAAAATAATGGATCAATTGGTTTCAATTTAAACTGAATTAAAAGGGAAGTAGGTGAAAATCCTACACGGTCCCGCCACTGTAAAGATGATGAAAGCAGAATACCACTGAAGATATTCGGGAAGGTTGTGAGTAAAGAGATTCTAAGTCAGGAGACCTGCCATTGATTTAATAACTAACTTGCGAGGACGAGTATAGGGGAATGGGAATATTTTCGTATTTTTTGTAATTGTAAATATTAATCCTAGATTTACTCGACTGTAAGTCTAGGATTTTTTATTGTGAGGTGAGACTATGAAAAAAAGAGTGGAAAATTTTTTTGATCAAATAACATTCAATGGAAGAGTGTTTATAAAGGGAGAAGATATGCCCTATACAGGCAAGTTAATATGCAAGTACTCCAATGATATTCTGAAAGAGGAAGCTGATTATATAGATGGAATAAAAAATGGTATAGACAAAAAATACTACCCAAATGGGTATTTAAAAGAGAGTATAGAGTATAAGGATAATAAGTTGGACGGAGAGTTTTTGCAATTTTATCCAAATGGAAATTTAAAAGAGTATGTACAATTTAAAGATAATTTAATGAATGGAGAGTGGGTACAATACTATATAGATGGAAGTATAAGGGTAAGAGCTTTTTTTATTAAGGGAAGTCTAAATGGAAAAAGAATAACTTATACTCCTAATGGAGATGTATATGAAAGTATAACTTTTAAGAATAATATCCTGAATGGAGAGAGTATAAAGTACTATAAAAATGGTAATATTCAAGAGATCAAAAACTATAAAATGGGAGAATTGGATGGAAATGTAACTTATTATTTTGAGAATGGAGATATAGAGATAAAAGAGGAATATCACGAAGCTAAGAAAAATGGAAGATATATAAGATACTATAAAAATGGAATAATAAATGTATTGGGAAATTTTAAAGATAATATGTTAGATGGACATTGGAGTCTATTCTATGAAAATGGAAAATTATTTGGTCAGATTGATTTTGAAAAAGGAAAGGCAGTAAATCTATAAAATAAACTAATAAAAAAAGGAAAGAATTACTTTTTGATAGCAATTTTTTCCTTTTTCTTTATTTTTCATTTATACTAGCTATACCGAAATATCTCTAGCTCCATTTTCAATATCTTTTAAGAATCCTTTAATCTTATTTTTAAACTCTTCATTTGGCATTTTTTCTAAAGCTTCAAGAATAGCTTTACTTCCCAATTCTCTTAAAGAATCATCAGCATAATCAAGTAAGAACTCTTTTAAAGTCATAAGAGCGTTAGCTTCACACATAACATTGATGTTTCCACTCTTTGCTATCTCCATAAATCTATCTCCTGTACGTCCAGAACGATAACAAGCAGTACAATAACTAGGAATGTAACCACTCTTTATTAGACTTTCTAGCATCTCCATAGGAGAACGGTGATCCCCTACTTCAAATTGAGCAGTATTTTCATTAGCTTCAGAGTATCCACCTACACCAGTACAAGAACCAGTACTTACTTGTGAGATTCCTAATTCAATAATCTCATCTCTAAATCCACTCTCTTCTCTAGTAGAAAGTATCATACCTGTATAAGGAACAGCTAATCTTAATACAGCTACAATTTTTCTAAAATCATCGTCATTAACAAGATGTGGGTACTCTTTTAATGTAACATTGCTAGCTTCTCTAAGTCTTGGAACAGATATAGTATGAGGTCCAACTCCAGTGACTCTTTCAAGCTCATTAGCATAAAGTATCATAGCTACAGTTTCATATTTATGGTCATAAAGTCCATATAGTACACCGATTCCAATATCATCTATCTCAGCTTCTCTAGCTCTAAACATAGCTGTAGTATGGTAATAGTAATCTTTCTTAGGACCAGATAGGTGTAGAGACTCATATGTAGGTTTATGGAAAGTCTCTTGGAAAAGAGTATAAGTACCTATTTCAGCTTCCTTTAATTTTCTATAGTTTTCAACAGTTGTAGCAGCAATATTGATATTTATTCTTCTGATGTTTCCATTTTCAAATTTGATAGAATAGATATCTTTAATGCACTCTAAAATATAGTCTAAAGAGCAGTTAATAGGATCTTCTCCAGCTTCAAGAACAATTCTTTTATGTCCAAGTTTTTCTAAAGCTTTTACCTCGCTTACAAGCTCCTCTCTAGTCAATTTTTTTCTATTAAGTTTATCATTGCAATGTTGGTAACCACAGTATACACAGTTATTTACACAGTAGTTGCTCACATAAAGTGGAGCAAACATAACAATTCTTTTCCCATAAATTTTTTCTTTAATCTGTTTTGCAACTTTGTATATTTTTTCTAAAAGATCCTTATCTTCCACATTTAATAGAATTGCAGCCTCTTCAGGAGTAATTCCTTCAGCAAGAGATGCTTTCTCTATTATCTTGTTGATAGTCTCTCTGTCATTTGAATATTTTTTTGCAGACATTAAGATCTCGTTTATCTTATCTTCATTTAAGAAATTAATGTCATATGTTTCTTTTTTCATATCGTTCACCTTTTCTTAAAATTTACTCTTTTTATTATACCATATTGATATACAATTTGCTAATTAATTTATTGAGTTTTCTCTAAAAGAAACTGCCTCCATAAGATGTTCTTTTTCAATGTTACTACTTCCAGCAAGATCTGCTATAGTACGAGCTACTTTTAGAATCTTATCGTAGCCTCTAGCAGAGATTTGTAGTGCTTGTATAACCTTTTTAAAGTATTCTCTATTTTCATCAGATAGAGTACAATATTTTTGGATATCTTTTTGAGACATCATTCCGTTGTATATGTCATCTCCAAATCTCTCCTTTTGAATGGCTCGAGCTTTAATAACTCTCTCTCTAATAATTTTTGAAGAGTCCCCACTTTGATATGTAAGTAACTCATTTTCATTGAGTCTTCTCATTTCAACATGGAGATCAATTCTATCCATTATTGGACCAGATATTTTTTTTATATATTTATTTATCTCAGTTTGAGTACAGATACATTTACCTGTAGGTTCTAGAGCATAGCCACAAGGACAAGGATTGGTTGCCGCTACAAAGATAAAGTTAGATTTAAATTCAACTCTATATTGAGCTCTAGATATGGAAACAATACCGTCTTCTAAAGGTTGTCTCAAACTTTCAAGGACGCTTCTAGGAAATTCAGCTAGCTCATCAAGAAAAAGTACTCCACCTGAGGCGAGACTGATCTCTCCAGGAATAACTTTTTTTCCACCACCTACTATAGATACAGGTGTGCTAGTGTGATGAGGGGATCTGAAAGGAGGAGAGCTTATTATAGGCTTTGATTCTGTCAACTCTCCAGCAATACTATATATTTTGGTGCTTTCGATTATCTCTTTCTCATTTAGTGGAGGAAGTATAGTGGTAATTCTTTTACAAAGCATAGATTTTCCAGAACCTGGGCTACCAATTAAAATGATATTATGTTTTCCAGCTGCTGCAATCTCTAAGGCTCGTTTTGCCATACTCTGTCCTTTTACATCTAAAAAGTCCATTAAGTTCTCATCATTTTTCTCTATAATCTTAGTTTGAACACTTTTAACTATATTTTTTGAAATAAAATTTACAACATCATTTAAATTTTCTACAGGAACTATGTTAATTCCTTTGATCAAAGTAGCTTCTTGGAAATTTTCAAGAGGAAGTACCACTCCTTTGTAGCCATTTTCTTTAGCAAAAATTACGGAGTTAAGAGCCCCACGAATTCTCTTTACATCACCATTTAAAGATAACTCACCTAAAAAGAGGTAGTTGTCAATTGCATTGTATCTATCTTTTATAAAGCCCATAACCAACATTATACCTATAGCAATGGGGAGATCAAAATGTGATCCCTCTTTTCTAATTCCAGCTGGAGATAGATTGACTATGATTTTTTTAGGTTCTAATTTAAAGCCACTATTTTTTAAAGCTGTTTTAATTCTATCTTTACTCTCAGAGATAGCAGTATCACCCAAACCAATAATAGAAAAATTTGGAAGGCCATTACTTATATCAACTTCAACTTCAATTAAGAAAGATTCTACACCTAAATAACTAGAACTTAGTACCCTTTTATTCATAGCTAAAACCTCCAGAATGATATGATCTATTATTATATTATACCACATTTTCTTAAAGAGAGATTAGGAGTTATTTAAATTATATGTTAAAATATATTGAATTATAAGTTATGGAGGGCTGAATGAGTAGAGAGAAAATATCGAAATATCTATTAAGTAGTTGTAATAAGATGAATAGAAAAAAAATAGAGGAGTTTTTATATGAGGGTTCAGATGAAAAATTCAATAGAAATGAACTAGTTAAGATAAAATTTTATAATCATCTTCTATTTTCTGAATTAGATATCTTTAATAGAAATAAAACATTAAAAAAAGGTGAGGATACCAATATTTTAAAAAGATTATTTACATTGGGATATGATTGTTATCAAGATAAGATGATAGAGGAGTTGTCTAACTTTAATCAGAGGTATCTTTTTTACAAGGAGTTAAAATTTTCACAGGATTTTATAATAAAGGATTTAGAATACAGCTTTAAAAATAAAGGGATGGCTATGCTAACTTTTGAAATTCTAGTTAATGAAGTAGAGAAGAGATTTCCAGATCTATTGGAAAATTATCTAGCTTCAGATAGAGTGGATAAAGTTACAACTCTTGTTTTGATGGCACTTAAACAAAAAATTCAAGATGGAAAAAAAGATAAGATTGTAGAGTTAGAGCAGGAGATTATAAATGTTCTATGTAGAAACTACTCAAAAGAGAGAGTAGAGAATATATTAAACTATGATCTAGGGATAAAAGAGCTAAAATTTGATTTAGATAGTGATGGAGAAAAAGCTGGAGAATTAGTTGAAGTTATAAAGAGTATCTATTCTGATGTTGAGAGTGAGAATAGGGAGTATATATTAAAACTTATAGAGATACTTACTTTTCCAGATATGTTAAAAGAAAAAAACTTCTCAAATGAAAAAGCCTACTCTAAATATATAAATGAGTCAAATTTACCATTTATTTATAAACTTGTATATTTATATCAAAGTAGTGAAAAATTCAGTATTTTTGGAGAGCTAAAAACTCTTGTAGAGAGTGATATTGAGAAAAGTATTGATCTATTGGAGAGAATGTGTGAACAAAATATTGAGCTAGGGTCAATAATACTTTCTGTACTACTGAGAGAGGATATTTTAGCTGAAGAGGATAAAAGCAGATATTTGAATAGTTATAGAGAGAGGATAAATCTTTTAATATCTCAATTAGACGGGAAAAAAGAGATGGAAAAAGAGATTAGAATCTTAAATACTTTAGGTTATATGTTGACTTTTATGGATGTAGAAGTTGAGATAAAGAGTATGTATGAATTTTACTTAGAAAAAAAGAGAGATCTAAATGAGTTTATAAATATAATATCTAATTATGAGATGGTAGTAGGAGAAGAGAGTAGAGTTAATCCTTGGGAGATTGTAGCTAAAATAACAAATTTAGATAAAAAATTTCTAATTGTAGGAACACTAGAGTATGTTGTGATAAAATCTGAAAAGGAATTTACAGAGTTTGTAAAGAAGAATGAAGAGATTTTTTATGAACTTTTAGAGAAAAATGTATTTAAGGATTATCACTCTTTTAGCGAGATGATGCAGTACACATACAGGACAGAGACTATCTTTAATGTTGAGAGCTTAATGTCTTATCTTTCAACAACTAATGAGGAGATTTTAGAGTTATTATTTGAAATATTGAAAACCAAAGAGAAAGAGTGTTCTTTAAAGATAGTAGAGCTAGCAGAGTCAAAAAATAAAGTGATTTTGAAAAATATTGAAAAATTGAAAAGAGTTTGGGAAGGGAATAGGACAAGTAATTTCAATAGTATAGTTGAATTAGAGGAGTATTGCAAAGAGATATTACAACAGGAAAAGAGAGATATCCCATATCTAAAGAGTGAAGTCTATAAAATAGTAAGAGAAAAAGATAGTGATAGATTAGTAGATGAAGCTGTGATAAAGTTGTATGTCTCATTACATACACTATCTAATGAGGAGAGAGAGACAAAATTTGGTAAAAAGATAAGAGAGTTTTTAAATGAGAGGGATTTGAGAAAATGTATAAAAACTCTATTGGAAACTTGGATAGATAATAAGATGCCAGAAAAATATATAGGTATAGTAAAGGTTTTTTCTTTTGTTGCTGATGATTTTATGGTAGATGAGTTTTTAACACAGTGTGAAAATTTAATAAAAAAAGGAAAATCTAAAGAGGTATTGAATATATTATTGATAATGGTATATAGTGGTAGAAGAGATATATTCACACTGCTTCAACATATACAAAATGGATTACAAAATCCTCAAATGGAGAGATTTTTAATAGAGAATGCTTCAATTGAAACAGATGAGGTATTTAATCCAATATTTGAAAATAGGTTGGATTTTTCTTTAGGATTTGATAAAATTGGAGTAAAAGTATTAGATTACGGAAAAAGAGAGATCAAGTTGATATTAAATAGAGATCTAAATGTTTCGATATATAATCAAGAGGAAAAAGAGTTAAAGAGCTTACCTAAATTTTCAAACAAATTTGAAGATGAAGAGAAGAGAGTGGAATTTTACCAGAAAGAGTTAAAGAGATTTAAAAAGAGAAAAGAGTATCTAGTAGCAGAGGCAGAAAACTTCTTTGTATATCAGATGATTGGAAATAGGGAATGGAAAGAAGAGGAGTGGAAAGAGGAGCTATTGAATGATTTTCTTTTAAGATATTATTCAAACTTTGTAATTTGGTGTGTGAAAGTTAAAGGAAAACAACACTTCTGTACTTTTGATTTAGAGAAAGGTATATTTATAGATGTAGTTACAGAAGAGGAGATCAGAGAGGCAGAGATTATAAAAGTTTTCTATTCTGGTGAAGTAGAGATTGAAAAGGCAAAGGAAGTAGAGAAAAAAGCAGAGAAATTAAATGGAATGGTATTCGATAAACAATTTAAGGTAAAAGATAGTAATGTTGAGGATCTGAATAAGTTTAAAAATATAAAGCTATCTGAAAATAAGATTGCAAATGTATTGGAGAATGAGTTAGTTAACTATATAGTTACTGAAGGAAAAGAGGATATATCTGAAAAATTAATCATATTAGATAAGGTAAACAGAGTGTTTTTAGAGATGGATATCATAAGAATAGGGAAGACAGAGTATCACCTAAATGAATTTGATTTCTATACAGAGAAAAGAGATAGAGTAAAATTAGAAAGTATAGATTTTAGATTCAGAAGTTTTGTTTCATATATTTTTAATTTGATAAAGTAGTAATAAAATTTAATTATAAAGGGAGTGGTATTATGACATTAAGACATCTTCTAATTTTTATAGAAGTAGCTAATTGTGGGAAAATGAGTCAGGCTGCGAATAAACTTTTTATATCTCAGCCTACAGTGAGTCAAGTAATTTCAGAATTAGAGGCACATTATGAAGTTAAGTTGTTTGAGAGATTTCCGAAAACTCTATGTATAACAGAGGATGGAAAGATCTTATTAAATCATGCTAAAAAGGTTATAAACTATTACAATGTACTAGAAGAAACAATGAAAAACCCGAATCATAACTTACCATTACAAATTGGAGCTACAGTAACAATAGGTAATAGATTGATAAGCTTGATCTTAAGTAAATTTAAAGAGAAACATGAAGATGAAAAAATAAGAGTATATGTAAATAACACAAGAGAGATTGAGAAAAGATTGCTATCAAATGAGTTAGATGTAGGTATAGTAGAGGGAATAATAAAGAGCCCACATCTATTAGTAACCCCTATAAAAGAGGATAAATTAGTTTTAGTTTGTAGCTCTGAGCATCCATTAGCTAGTAAAGAGATTGTATCAATGAAAGATATAGTAAAGGAAAATTTTATAATGAGAGAAGAGGGAAGTGGAACTAGAGATATCTTTACTAACTTTGTACAGGCACAAGGTTATAGTATAAATATTGATTGGGAAGCTAGTGAACCAGGGGCGATAATTCAAGGTGTTTTAAATAATCATGGAATAACTGTAATATCAGAGTGCTTGGTAGAGAATGAGATAAAGGATGGAAAGTTAAAAAAATTAGAGCTAAAAGGATTTAAATGGAAAAGAACATTTAATTTAGTTTATCATAAAAATAAGGTATTATCACCAGCAGTAAAAGATTTTTTAGAAGAGAGTAAAAAATTTTGTGAGAATATGTAGATTTTAAAATAATTTTAATTGTATTAATTAAGAAAAATAAGAGAATTGTGTAATTAAAAGAGAATGTATTAATTTTTTATTGATCAAATTTTCAGAATTTTGCACAATTCTTATTTTTTTTGAGGAAAAATATGGATATTTTTTGAAATTGTTTGATTAAAATTAACGCATATTATAATAATATAAAAAAATACAATACTAAGAATAAAAATGTGTAAAATACTAAAAACTTAGAAAAAATAGTGGTAAGTTAAAGAAATAATCAAAAAATGGTTAATTTTACAGTGATTTTAATCACGACTATATTAGTTTTTTTTATATATTATATTTGATAAAACTATTTTATTTTTTTTATCTAAAATGTTATAATCATCCTGAAAAAATAATATTTAAGTATAACTTTACAATTTTGAAAAAAGATTTAAAGGAGTGAATATCATGAGAGTATTAATTATCGGTGGAGTAGCTGCTGGAACTAAAGTAGCAGCAAAATTAAAAAGAGAAAATCGTGATCATGAAGTTACAATAATTACTAAGAGTAAAGATATCTCTTATGCAGGTTGTGGATTACCTTATTATGTAGGAAATATAATAAAGGATCAATCACAGTTAATAGTAAATACACCTGAGAAATTTGCAAAACTTACAGGAGCAGAAGTTCATACTGAAACAGAAGCTATCGAAGTAAATAGAGCAGAGAAAACAGTTAAAGCAATTGATTTAAAAACAAACGAAGAGAAAGTTTATACATATGATAAATTAGTTATAGCTACAGGAGCTAGACCATTCGTTCCAAACTTAGAGGGAATAGATCTACCTGGTGTTTACTTTATGAGAACTCCAGAAGATGCAATAAGCTTAAGAGCTAATATTGAAGCTGGAAAAATAAAGAGAGCAGCTGTAATTGGTGGAGGATATATCGGATTAGAAGTAGCAGAAAACTTAGCATTACAAGATGTTAAAACTACTGTAATTGAGATGGCACCAAATATCTTAGCTGGTTTTGATAAAGAGTTTGCAGAATTTGCAGAAAATCATCTAGCAGATCACGGAATAATGGTATTTGCAAATACTAAATTAGAAGCAATTTTAGGAGAGGGAAAAGTTGAGAAAATCCAAACTTCTAGAAGAGCTATGAAAGTGGATGCAGTTATTATGTCTGCAGGAATAAGACCAAATACAGAGTTCTTAAAAGATAGTGGAATAGAATTAAATGCAAATGGAACTGTAAAAGTTAACGAATATATGCAAACAAATGATGAAAATATATATGCAGCAGGAGATTGTGTATTTGTAAAAAATATAATTACAGGAAAAGATGTATGGGCACCTATGGGATCTACAGCTAATATGGAAGGACGTATAGTTGCTAGAAACATAAATGGTGAAAAAATAGCTTATAAAGGAGTAGTAGGAACTGCAGTTGCAAAACTTCCTGAATTAAATGTAGGAAGAACAGGGCTTACTGAAAAAGCTGCAAAAGAAGCTGGATACAATGTTGTTTCAGTTATTACAGTAGCTGATGATAAGGCTCACTACTATGCAGGAGCATCAAACTTCTTTATAAAATTAATAGCTGATAGAGATACATTAAAAGTATTAGGATTACAAGTAATGGGAGTTGGAGCAGTAGATAAAGTAGTTGATGTAGTTGTAACTGCAATGTCTATGGGAGCTACTCTTCACGATTTAGAAGATTTAGATTTAGCATATGCACCACCATTCTCAACAGCAATACACCCATTAGTTCATACAGTAAATGTTATGTTTAACAAATTAAAAGGAGCTTATGAAACAGTAACTCCAGAAGAGTATACAAATGGTGAAACAGAAGGATATACAATATTAGATGCTTGTTTAGTACCAACATTAGAGGGTAAAGAGTACTTAGATTTACCTACAATAACAGGAAAATTAGCTAACCATGAATTAGATGAGAAGTTACTATTAATTTGTAATAAAGGTAAACGTGCTTATATGGTTCAAAACCGTTTAAAATACTATGGATACACTAATACAAAGGTATTAGAAGGTGGAGAGAAATTTACTCCAATTAATGAAGACTAATAGAGTTGTTATTAAGAAGGATAAAGAATAAAAGTAAATTAAAATATTAGAATTGAGGAGGAAGATCGATGGCATTAAAACCAGAAGATATCAAAAGAGTAAAAGCTCTAGGGTTTTTACATAACAAAGGGACGGAGGAATTCTCTGTAAGAGTTATAACTGAGAATGGAGTTATAACAGCAGCTCAAAACACAGCAATATCAGAAGTAGCAGAAAAATTTGGAGCAGGAAGAGTTAGTTTTACATCAAGATTAACTGTTGAGATTCCAGGAATAAACTACAATGATATAGAGGCAGTAAGAGAGTACTTTGCAAAATACGATTTAGTAACTGGAGGAACTGGATCAAAAGTAAGACCAGTAGTAGCTTGTAAAGGAACAACTTGTAACTATGGATTATGTGATACTCAAGCTATAGCAACTGAGATTCACAAAAGATTCTTTGAGGGGTATGCAGATGTAAAATTACCTCATAAATTCAAAATTGCAGTTGGAGGATGTCCAAATAACTGTGTAAAACCTGATTTAAATGATATCGGAATTATAGGTCAAAGAGTGCCTAAGTTTGATGAAGATCTATGTAGTGGATGTAAAAAATGTGCTGTAGAAAACGTATGTCCAATGAAAGCAGCAAAAGTTGTAGATGGAATATTAGAGATTGACAAAGATCTTTGTAACAACTGTGGTCTTTGTGTAGGAAAATGTCACTTTGATGCAATAGAAGATGGAGATTATGGATTCAAAATCTATATCGGAGGAAGATGGGGTAAAAAGATCGCTCACGGTATTGCATTAAGAAAGGTATTTACTTCAAAAGAGGAAGCATTATCAGTAATTGAAAAAGCTATACTTTTATTCAGAGAGCAAGGAAAAACTGGAGAAAGATTTGCAGCTACAATAGAGAGAATAGGATTTGATAATGTAGAAGCTCAATTATTAGCTAATGATTTATTAGATAGAAAACAAGAAATAATAGATGCTAAATTACATTTAGTTGGTGGGGCTACTTGCTAGTTTTATAAATACGCTTTTTAAGCTAACTAAACTGCTGAATTTATCACTCAGCAGTTTTTTTATAAAAAAATTACAATTGGAAAAACTAATATATGGTATAGGAGAAAACATTATGAATAAGAAAAATATGGCAATTATGACTTGTATAGTATTGGCAGTAATAGCAACAAAAATATCAAAAATGCAGCACTGGGTAGGAGCTCCAATGATAGGATTACTATTTGGTATTCTATTAGTAAACTTCTTACCTAATATAGATAAGGACTTTAAAGCTGGAACTACATTTGCAGGAAAAAAATTCTTAAATATTGGTATCATACTAGCTGGAGGAACTCTTAACTTTGCTCAAGTAATCGGTTATGGAGCAAAGGCACTTCCTTTAATTATAGCAAATATCTGTTTCTCTTTTGGAGTAGCTTACTTAGTTGGAAAAAAATTAGGAGTAACTAAAAATACAAGTACACTAGTAGGAGGAGGAAGTTGTATCTGTGGGGGTACAGCTATAGCAACTCTTGCTGGAATAATCAAAGCAAAAGAAGAAGAGATAGCATATGCTATGACAGCAATATTTTTATTCGATATTTTAGCAGCTGTATCTTATCCTTACTTAGCAACTGCTTTAAACTTAACTGTTAATCAATTTGGATTCTTAGCAGGTTGTGCAATCAACGATACATCAAGTGTTGCAGCAGCAGAAGCAACTTACAACGCACTACATGGATTAAATTTAAACTTAGCTATAACAGTTAAATTAACAAGAACAACTATGCTAATAGCTCTTGCAGTAATATTTACTGTTTTAAGAGTAAAAGAGGAATCTGCATTAAACAATGGTGCTGGTTCAGAAGTATCATTAGTAAAAACTATTGTAAAAGTATTTCCTATGTTCATACTTTGGTTCTTAATAATGGCACTATTAAATACTTTAGGAGTATTTAACATGATCAGTACAGAGTCACTTAAAGTTGGAAAATTATTGAGTACAGGATATAAATTCTTTGTAACTGTTGCACTAGCAGGAGTAGGATTTAAAATTAAATTTGTAGATCTATTTACAAAAGGATTAAAACCAATCATTCTTGGTGGATGTACTTGGGCAGCAGTAGCAGCTTCAACATTTATTTTTATACATGTATTTGCTGGATATGTGGGGTAATTAATATAGAGAGCAGTTCATTAAAAAATGAGCTGCTTTTTTTTGTATACATATGTTATAATAGGATTAATCATAGATTTGGGAGGGGTATTATGTATTACAGTGTATTTTTTAAATTAAAAACAGAAGAGAATGTAAGAGGAATTTTAAATTTTTCATCTAAAGAGGAGATTGTAGAAAAAATTTATAACCCTTACAAAAATAGTGGTAAGCTTGAACTAGAAAATGAGATAGTATCGAAAGAGGATATAGAGTTTCTTCAGATAGTTGAGACAGGATTACAAGCACCAGAAAACTATTTAAATGTAAAAAGATATATAAAAGAGACTAAGCAACTGGGAGAAAAATTTTTAAATGAGAGATTCCCTAACTATTATGCTAAAGATATAACTGATGAGATATAGAAAAAATCCTCCATAATGGAGGATTTTTTAGGGGAAAGAATTTTATGAATTAATTTATATATTTTTGACGTGATAAGTTAGAAAAAAGTTTAAAAATTTATAAAAAATTAAAATGCAGGAACTACTCCACCATTATAATTATTTAAAATATACTCTTTAATCTTTTCACTTTGTAGAGCTTTGACTAATTTAACAATGTCCTCTTTCTGTTCATCTCCACCTCTTACAGCAATGATATTAGCATAAGGTGATTCCTCTCCCTCTAGAATTAAAGCGTCTTTTACTGGAGAAAAACCAGCTTCAAGAGCATAGTTACCATTTATGATAGCAGCATCTACATCAGGTAAAACTCTAGGTAGTTGTGGAGCTTCAATAGGTTTGAATCTTATTTTTTTAGGGTTGTCTACAATATCAAATTCAGTAGCATATAGATTATTAGGATCAGCTAATTTTATAATCCCTTTGTTGTGTAGAAGGATTAAAGCTCTTCCACCGTTAGAAGGATCATTAGGTATAGCAATTATAGCTTTTGAAGGAAGCTCCTCAATTTTTGAATATTTTTTAGAGAATACTCCAATAGGCTCTACATGTATCTTACCAGCATTAACTAAATTTAATCCTCTTTCAGTAGCGAATTTTTCTAAATAAGGGTAGTGTTGGAAGAAATTAGCATCAATCTCTCCGTCTGCAAGTGCCAAATTAGGTGTGATATAATCAGTAAAATCTATTAATTTTAAGTCCACACCTTGATTTTTCAAATCCTCTTTAACAAGATTTAAAAGTTCAGCGTGGGGAACAGGAGTAGCTCCTATTTTTAACTCACCAGCAGATAAGTTTGTACCTAAGATTAAAAGTCCTGTGAATAAAAGTGTTTTAAACGATTTTTTCATATTTCTCACTCCTTTTTTTATATTATTATCTATTTTTTTTAAGCTTGTTAACAATATAATTTCCTAAAGATTGTAAAATTTGAACCAGAATGATTATAACAATTACTGAATATATCATAATATCCATTTTAAATCTTTGATAACCAAATCTAATAGCTAGGTCTCCTAAACCACCTGCTCCAATTGTTCCTGCCATTGCAGAAAAACCAACAAGACTTATTATTGTTATAGTAATACCATGAACAATATGAGGGAGAGTTTCAGGAATCATGACTTTGAATATTATAGTCCAGTTATTAGCTCCCATACTTGAACTAGCTTCAATAAGTCCTTTATCTACTTCATTTAATGCACCTTCTACCATTCTAGCAACAAAAGGGGCTGCAGATATAGAGAGAGGAACAACTGCTGCAGTACTTCCTATTGTAGTTCCCACAATTACTCTAGATAAAGGAAATAGCAGTATCATAAGAATAATAAAGGGAAAAGATCTAAAAGTATTGATAGTAAAATCTAAAATCTTATTAAAACGTGGATATTCTAGTATATTTCCCTCTTTTGTAATAGTTAGGAGAATTCCAATTGGAAATCCAATTAAAAGAGAGAAAAAAGTAGAGAGAATAACCATATATAAAGTTTCTAATGTAGAAGTTAAAATCATATTAAATACCATTGTATATCACCTCAGTTAATACTCCAGCTTCATTTTTAAACCATTGAATAGCTTCTTTTTGTTGCTCCATATTTCCAGATAATTCTATAAAGAGGTGACCAACCTTCATAGTTGAAAGATGATCTATAGAACCACCTATGATACTAAAATCAATATTAAATGTTCTCACTGCCTTAGAAATAATAGGTTCATCAGCAATTGTTCCTAAAAATTCAAGTCTAAGAATAGATTTTCCACGAGTTTTCATAATGTCAATTCCCTTCTCTTCTGTACCTGGAAGATAAGAGATCAACTCTTTGGTAATCTCAGTTTGAGGGTTAGCAAAGATGTGGTGGACACTTCCAGATTCAACAATTTCTCCAGCAGTCATTACAGCCACTTTATTACAAATATCTCTAATTACCTCCATTTGATGAGTTATCATAATAACAGTTAAATTAAATTTTTTCTGAATATTTTTAATCAATTCAAGTATTGATTTAGTTGTTTTTGGATCTAAGGCTGAAGTAGCCTCGTCAGATAATAGAACATCAGGATTATTAGCTAGTGCTCTAGCAATAGCAACTCTCTGTTTCTGTCCACCAGAGAGCTGAGAGGGGTAGTAATCTCTCTTGTCACTCAATTCTACCAGTTCTAAAAGCTCAGTAACTCTTTTATCTATGTCAGATTTTTTCCAATTGGCTATCTCTAAAGAGAAAGCTATATTTTCTCCCACTGTTCTAGAGGCAAGGAGATTAAAGTGTTGGAAGATCATTCCTATTTTTTTTCTTCTCTCTAGCAATTTGTCTTTAGAAAGAGCAGTAATATCCACACCATCTATTATTATTTTTCCATTTGTAGGCTCCTCTAACCTATTTATAAGTCTGATAAGAGATGATTTTCCAGCTCCACTAAGACCTATTATTCCAAAAATATCTCCTGTTTTAATCTCTAAAGAAACATTTTTTACAGCATGATATCCATTGGGATATATTTTGTTAATATTCTGTATCTCTATCATTTTTCCTCCTATAAAAAAAATCTCTAATGCCATCAAGGAATTAGAGATTTAATAGACTTTGTACACGACTAGTTCTATCCATCTGTCTGGAATTAGCACCACACCATTGGGCAGGTTGCTGAAACATCTCTGGGCCAGTCCCTCAGTTTCTCTTGATGGTTATTTCTTATTAGAGTTATAATATAACTTTTTTACAGAATTGTCAATATATTTTTAAAAAATATGGACTATTTTTTTTTAATGTTTTACAATATAAGAAAAACAAAGGAAATGTGAGATGTTAGAAGGATTAGATATAAAAAAAGACGATATAATTACAATTACAGGAGCTGGAGGAAAGAGTTCTTTGATGTTTTTTTTAGCAAGAGAGTTAGCTAAAATTGGGAGAGTACTAGTGACTACAACTACCAAGATATTTGTTCCAGAGAGAGAAAATTTTGAGGAGTTAGTCGTTGAAGGAAAAAGAATAAAAGGAGAGTTTAAAAATATCTATGTTTATGGTAAAAAAATTATAGATGGAAAGATAGAGGGGTTATCTGAAGAGGAGATAATGAATATCAAAAATAATTTTGACTTTGTTCTAATTGAGGGTGATGGAGCAAAGAGAAAGATATTGAAATCTTGGAACAGTTATGAACCTTGTATCCCTACAATAACAACCAAAGTAATAGGAGTTGTTAATTTAGATATAGGAGAGCTGGAGTTAAAAGAGGAGAATATACATAGATTTGAGATATTTAAAGATAATTTTTATAATTTTATAGGAGAGAGAGCAACGGAAAAATTCATTATTGACTATATACAAAAGGGAGAGTTTTTTAAAAATTACTCATCAGGAAAAAAATATATATTTCTCAATGGAATTGACGGGAAGAAATATCTTGAGAAATTTTCATTAGCTTTGAAAATTTGTAATCAATTAAATGCTACATATGAATTTATTCTAGGTTCTGTTAAGGAGAAAAATATATTTAAATTTAAACCCACAGATGCTATTGTTATGGCTTCAGGTTTTTCTAAACGAATGGGTCAAGATAAGTTAAAACTTCCTTATAGAGATACTACAATTTTAGGTTACACATTGGATAAATTGAGTAACTTACCATTTTATAATGTCTATGTCTGTGGAAGAGAGGAGTGGATAAAGAGGATAACAGAACTATATAATTTTACGTATTTAGAGAATTTAAAAGCTAGTTTTGGACAGAGTGAAAGTATAAAATTGGGAATAAAAAACTCTCAAGGAGAGGGAGTAGTTTTTTTTACTGGAGATCAGCCATTACTATCAAAAGAGAGCATACTTAAACTTTATTATAATTTTCAAAGATATGGATATATAACTATTCCAAAGGCTCAAGGAGAAAATTTTTCACCAGTATTTTTTCCAGAGAGTAAAAAAAGCGAGTTGTTATCTCTTTCTGGAGATGTAGGAGGAAGAGAGGTTATAAAAAGATCTGCAATGGTAGTATATGTTGAATTTTCTAGAAAGATAGAGTTTATGGATATAGATACGCCAGAGGAGTATGATGAAATAAATAGTTTTTGATAAAAAGTGAAGAAAATAAAAATAACAGACCTTTTGGATCTGTTATTTTTACTAATCTATATTAAAATATCTTGGGGAAAGATTTATTATGTTTTGATTATACAACTTAATTATGTCTAAAAGGTTACAAAAAAAAGTATTGGAAAAAGAGTTTTATGAAAAAATAGTGTATCAGGGTTCATATAAGAAATCCTGATACACTATCTATTTTTAACTAAAAATATTATTCTTCAGTAGATGAAGTTCCATATTTAGAAAGAAGTTCTTGATTTTCTCTCTTCTCTTCTTCTAACTCTATTTTTTTAGCTGAAAGTTTTATTCTTTGTTTATCTTTATCTATTTCAACTATTTGAGCTTTAATTTTATCTCCAACTTTAAATCTATCTTTTAGATTTTTTATAAAATCTTTAGAAGCCATTTGTGCTGGAATAAATCCATCAACACCCTTGCTTAAGTTTACAAATAATCCAAAGTCCATTATATTTTTAATCTCTTTTTCAATAGTTTGTCCAACTTTGTAGTTTTCAAGAGCTAATTCCCAAGGACTCTTAGTTAAAGCTTTAATACTTCCTTTGATTTTGTTATCATCTAAATTTAGTTCAATTACTTTAAAAGTAACAGTATCTCCAACTGAGAATTTTTTAGCAGCTTCTCCTTGCCAATTATAATCTGATTGGTGTATAAACACATCAACACCAGGCTCAACTTCTGCAAATAATCCAAAAGGTTTAACATCTAAAACTTTTGCAGATAACTCTTTACCTATAGCGAATCTCTCTTCAGCAGAATCCCAAGGATTTTCATGAAGTTGTTTGATTCCTAATTTTAATTTTCTCTCTTCAGGAACAAACTCAAGAACTCTAACTTTAACAGTATCTCCAACTTGTACAAACTCTCCAAGATTTACTCTCTTTTTATTCCAAGTAAAGTCAGACATGTGGATAAGTCCCTCTACTCCATCAGCTATTTCAACAAAAACTCCATAAGGAAGTAATTTAGTAACTTTACCTTCTACAACTGAATCTATACCAACAGTTTCAGCAGTAACTTCCCAAGGATTTCTAGTTAAAGCTTTTATTGAAAGTTTTATATTTTTCTTTTCAGCTTCAAGAGATATTATCTGTCCTTTGATTATATCTCCTTTTTTGAACTCATCAGTAAGTTTTTCTAGTTTTTTCCAAGAGATTTCAGAAATATGAACAAAACCTCTCAAATGACCTATCTTAACAGATAAACCAAAATCTAAAATATCAGTTACAACTGCCTCAACAACATCTCCCACTTTTAATTGAGAAAACTCTTGCTCTTCTTTTTGAAGAGTTATATCCTTTCTTGAGAAAGTTATTTTCTTAGATTTTTTATCTTTATCTAATTGTATATCTTTTATTAGAAGTTGTACCTCTTTACCTATAAAACTATCTCCATCTTTCATATTTATTTCAGATAGAGAGTTAGGTAAGAATCCTTGATGGAATAAAGCTTCTACCATATATCCACCTTTAATTCTTCTAACAATTTTACCAGTTACTATCTCTTTTTTCTCAAAAGCATCTTCTAATTGTTTTAGACTATTTTCCATATCAATTCTTTTTCTAGAACCAATGATGAACTCACCATCTTCTGTTTCTCCAACTAAAAGAATTTCGACCTCGTCACCTATATTATAAGCTGAAAGTTCTTCGTTTTTTACTCTAACACTAGTAGGTTGTCCTTGAACATCAAGATAAGCAAAGTTTCTATCTCTTTGTGCTATGATACCAGTAGCTCTTACCCTTGTTTTTTCCTCTGCTGGTAAGTATTCGTTTAGCAGAGCTTCAAATTCATCATAATTTTCGTTATTATTGTACATTAATGAATCCCCCTTATTTGGTTTTCTATTTTAATTACTATTTCTTCCGGTGTTGAGGCTCCAGCTGTAATACCGATCTTTTCCTTTCCTTGAAACCACTCTTTTTTCAAGTCAGTTTCATCTTGAATAAGATATGTATTAGGATTGTAGCTAGTAGCGATATCATACAATTTTTTAGTATTAGAACTAGTTTTACCACCTATGACAATTAGCAAGTCAACTATTTGAGCCAATTCTTCCACTGCCTCTTGTCTCACCTGTGTAGCTCCACAGACTTTATCTAATATCTCTACATTTGAATAATTTTCTTTTATGTAACTTTTAATTTTTTCAAGCTTTTTCTTATTTAATGTTGTTTGAGTAAGAAGACAATATTTTTTATTAGGATCAAGAGTTATACTTA
Source organism: Fusobacterium sp. SYSU M8D902 (assembly GCF_040199715.1). Lineage (NCBI taxonomy): Bacteria > Fusobacteriati > Fusobacteriota > Fusobacteriia > Fusobacteriales > Fusobacteriaceae > Fusobacterium > Fusobacterium sp. SYSU M8D902. The sequence goes on along the minus strand of NZ_JBEFNA010000001.1, from coordinate 129,221 downwards.
GTAATTCTTCTAAATCATTACAAATAGTTACCCTTTTACCAAAAGAGACAATTCCCTTTACTTCAGGATGATTTTTATCTCCTATAAATAATATATCATACCCTTTTTTTTCCATTTCTACAAGTGTTTTTCTAATTTGTGTTACAAAAACACAAGTTGCATCATGTATCTCTACCTTTTTATCTTTTAGAATCTGGAAGATTTTTTCAGAGGTTCCATGAGCTCTAATAATTACAATATCTCCCTCTTGCAGTTCATCTCTTCCTTCTAAAATTGCACTCTCTTCAACTATTTTAAAACCTTGCTCCTCCAAGTTTTTAACTACATGCTCATTATGAACTAACATACCTAAAATATATGTTCTCTTTCCAAAATTACTCTCATCTTCAGAAATCTTATTACAGATATTGATAGCTCCACTTACACCGAAGCAAAATCCCATGTGTTTAGCTCTAATTATCTCCATTATTTTAATCCTCGTTAAATTTTTTTACTTCAATAAGATCAACTAGTGCTTCTAGCATCTCATCTTCGTCAGGGCCATCAGCAATAAGCTCAAGTTTTCTACCCTGTTCAGCAGCTAGTAGCATAAGCCCCATTATACTCTTTCCGTTAATCTCTTCATCATCACATTTTACTGTAATATCTGAATCGTACTCTGTAACCAATTGTACAAAAAGAGAAGAGGGTCTTGCATGTAATCCAGCTTTGTTTTTTATTTCAACTATTTTACTTTTCATAATAAAAAAATCTCCTGTACTTAAAAATTAATATGTTTTTTTAGAATATTTTCAACTTCTTCAGCTGAATCACACTCTAAAATAGAATCTCGAATATCTTGAATCTCTTTATAATTAAGATTTCTTATTAAAAATTTAGCGTGTAGAATAGATGTTTCAACCATACTTAAATCTTTAATTCCCATACTCAAAAGAGCTACAATAGCCTTAGATTCACTAGCTAGTTCACCACAGACAGAGATTTTTTTGTTGTATTTATCTGCTGCTTTTTTCAAATGGTAAATAGCACGTAAAACTGCAGGATTATAACCACTATAAAGGTTGTTAACTGTTTCAGATAGCCTGTCAGTAGCTAATATATATTGTGTCAGATCATTTGTTCCAACACTAAAAAAATCTACTTCTTTAGCAAAAGCCTCAGCCATCATGACAACAGATGGAACTTCAACCATAATACCAACTTCAATATTCTCATTAAATGGGATATTTTCATTTTTCAATTCAGACTTAGCTACATTTAAAATACTATTAGCCTCCCTAACTTCCAAAATAGAAGTGATCATAGGGTACATTATTTTTATATTTTTTTCAGCAGATAGTCTTAGAATAGCTCTAAGTTGAGTTTTAAAGATCTCCTTGTTCTCCAATGAAAATCTAATTCCACGTAAACCTAAAAATGGATTGGTTTCATTTTGCATTTGAAAATAGGAAAGTTGTTTATCAGCACCAATATCAAGAGTTCTGATAATAATAGGTTGTTCTTTTGAAAAGTCTTTTAAAACATCTTTATAAATCTTAAATTGTGTATCTTCAGAAGGAAATTTAGATCTGTTCATATAGAGTAATTCAGTTCTTAAAAGTCCAACACCAGACACCTTACTTCTATCAACTTCTTTTAATTTATGGTGGTTACTATCCCCTAGATTTAGATATAAATTTATAGGAACACCATCTTTTGTAACAGAAGGAAGATAACTATTATCTTTAATTGTCTTCAATCTCTCTTTGAATTCTCTTTGTTTAAACTCGTAATTAAGAATATCTTCATTATTAGGGTTGGTAATAACATATCCAGCTTCTTCAGTAGTATCTAAGATAACTGTTTCACTCCAATTGTGGCTAAAGATATCAGCAACACCCATAAGAGTAGGAATTTTAAGAGCTTTTGCTAAAATAGCAACGTGTGAAGTTTCACCACCATACTCCATTATAATCCCCTTGATATGTATGCCATCTCTATGTAATTTTAGTAACTTTGTAGGGTAGATCTCCTTAGTTATTAAAATTTTATTATGAAAGTTTTTATATCCTTCGTTTTCACTTTTAAGAGTATCTAGGAGTCTGTTACAAACATCTTTAATATCCAATCCTCTCTGTCTATATATAGGACTGTCTATATTCTCAAAAAGTTTAATAAATTTTTCTGTAGTTTCAATTATAGCATATTCTGATTTTTTTTGCTTGTTTTGAATACATTTTTTTATATCAGAAATGTATAAAGGATCTCTTAACAGTAGAATATGAGCATCTATCATTGAAAGTTCTTTTTTATCGATTTTTCCATCTAAATCATTTTTTAGAACTACTAGAGATAGCTCAGCTTTTTTTAAGGATTCTTGAAATCTTTGCAATTCAGTTGAAATTTCATCAAAAGAAACAATTTCTTTTTCAGGTTCTAAATAAGTATCTTTCTCTACGTAAATCTCCCCAATAACTATACCTTCGTAAGCACATTTGCCCGATAAAAATTCCATTAAAAAAGCACCCCTTTTAATCCTATATAACTAATTAAAATTATAACTTATTTTGAATTTTTTTTCAATTTTTTTGATAAATAAAAAATATAAATTTATGAGAAAAAAGATGTTGATTATATTATGAACATATGCTAAAATTTCTATTAATAAAATTAAACAGTGTAGTTATAAAAGTTATTCAAAAAGTTAAAAAGCAAAAGAATTGTTATTTAATTTTATAAAAATAAGGAGGATTTTTTTAATGAACACAATGCTAGAAATATTTGGTGTTAATTATTTCTCAGAACTTGAGTTAAAGAGCAGGGTGCCGAGCTCTATATTCAAGAAGTTTAAAGCTGTCCAATTAGGAGATGCTGAGATGTCTTTGGAGGTTGCAGATGTCATAGCTAATGCTGTGAAAAGCTGGGCAACTGAAAAAGGAGCAACACATTTTACTCACTGGTTCCAACCACTTACTGAATTAACTGCTGAAAAGCACGAATCTTTCATTTCTGTCACTTCTGAAGGGACAATTATGTCTCAATTTTCTGGAAAAGATCTAATAAAAGGTGAAGCTGATACATCTTCGTTTCCAAATGGTGGATTAAGATCAACATTTGAAGCACGTGGATATACAGCTTGGGATACAAGTTCTCCTATGTTTATAAAAGGGGAAGGGGTAACAAAATCTCTATATATTCCAACTGCATTTGTAGGATATAATGGAGAAGCCCTTGATAAAAAAGTTCCTCTTTTAAGATCGATAAAATCAGTTGAATCACAAGCTTTAAGAATTCAAAAGTTATTAGGAGATTATGATACAAAACATATAAATGTAACTTTAGGGGTAGAACAAGAGTATTTTTTAGTAGAGAAAGAGTTTTGGGATAGAAGACAGGATTTAGCCTTAGCAGGAAGAACACTATTTGGAAATCTTCCACCAAAAGGGCAGGAGATGAATGACCATTACTATGGAACAATAAAAGAGAGAGTTGAAGTATTTATGTCAGAGCTTGACTCTGAACTTTGGAAATTGGGAGTAATGGCAAAGACAAAACACAATGAAGTAGCACCAAACCAGTTTGAGATAGCACTTATGTTTACAACAGCAAATGTTTCTGTAGATCAGAACCATTTAGCTATGGATACAATAAAAAAAGTGGCAAATAGACATGGATTAGCAGCATTGTTACATGAAAAACCATTCCAAGGTGTAAATGGATCTGGAAAACACTGTAACTGGTCTCTAGCAACAGATACAGGAATAAACTTATTTGATCCAGATAATTTGACTCCTGACAATCTACAATTCCTTTTATATACTATGGCTGTAGTAGAGGGTATTGATAGATATGCAGATGTTTTAAGAGCATGTACAGCAACACCGGGAAATGATCATAGATTAGGTGGACACGAAGCTCCTCCAGCTGTAATCTCTATATTCTTAGGAGAACAGTTACAAGAGTTGTTTGAAAATATAGGAAAAGCTGATTTTATGGAATCTGCAGATACTACAGAGACAATTGATATGGGAGTTAGAATACCTAAAATAGCTAAAGACTTATCAGATAGAAATAGAACATCTCCTTTTGCTTTTACAGGAAATAAATTTGAATTTAGAATGCCTGGATCTAGTGCCTCTGCTTCAACACCTGTATTTATGATAAATACAATTGTAGCAGATATTTTAAAAGAGTATGCAGATGTTTTAGAAAAGACAGATCCAACTAAGAATATAAATAAATATGTAATAAAATTGATAAAAGAGAGATATAATCTTCATAAGAGAATAATATTCAATGGAAATGGGTATGAAAACTCTTGGATAGTGAAGGCTCAAGAATTGGGACTATCAAATTTAAAGAATACAGTAGAGGGTATTCCAGTATACATTAGAGAAGAGACTGTGGAACTTTTTGAAAGAAATGGAGTACTTTCAAGAAATGAATTGTATTCAAGATTTAAAGTATACAGTGACAGATATAATAAACAGACAAATATAGAGATTTCAACAGCTATAAGAATGGCAAGAAATGAGATATACCCTTGTATCATAAAGTATATAACTAATATTTCTCAGATGATTAATAGTGTTAGAGAGGCTCTTCAAGAGGAGGATTTTATTCAGTTTGATAAGGAACACTTGATAAAAGTAATTGGATTTAAGAATCAGTTAAAAAATACAATAACAGAGCTAAATGAAGGATTGAAAAAAGCTATGAGCATAGCTGATGAGTATGAGAGAGCTTGTTATTATCATTCAACACTTGTTCCTGTACTGAATGAGATGAGAGTAGTTGTAGATGCATTAGAGCTATTGGTAGACAAAACTGTATGGCCTATTCCTACATATTATGATCTATTGTTTAGATTATAGTAGAATTTTCCATTTTTATGGTTCCAATTGATTTTTAGCGATAAATAGAATATACTATATATACTGAGGATTGAGGGAGATAAAAAATGGAGATAGGAAAAAAAATAAAAAGATTAAGACAGGAAAAATATTTAACTCAAGATGAACTAGCAAGTCGTTGTGAGCTATCAAAAGGTTTTATATCACAGGTGGAAAGAGATTTGACGTCACCATCTATAACTAATCTTGCAGATATTTTAGAGGGATTGGGAACTAATTTGAGAGAGTTTTTTAGTGATGATACAGATGAAAAAATTGTCTTTAATTTAGATGATGCTTTTGAAGTGAGTGATCCCAAATTAAAGTATAAGGTGGAATGGATAATTCCGAATGCTCAAAAAAATCAGATGGAACCAATTTTATTGACACTGGAAGAGGGTGGAAGATATAAAGAGGAGATTGCTCATGATGGACAGGAGTTTGGCTATGTATTAGAAGGTGAAGTAAATATTCATCTTGGAGATAAAATATTTAAAGCTAAAAAAGGTGAATCTTTTTACTATAACTCTGGAAAGAACCATTATATTTCAAATTGTGCAAAGGGAGTAGCACAAATTCTGTGGGTATCTACTCCACCATCATTTTAAAAATAATAGAAATAAAAAAGGTGTGAAACAATTATTGTCTCGCACCTTTTTATATTGTTAATAATAATATTATTTTTTATATGTACAAGCTGTAAAATCACTATATTCAACAGAGTTTACAAGTTTATATCCATACTTTTCAACATCTGGAAAAAATAGTGGAGTTTTAGCTTTTTTAACCTCAATATGAGGTTTTAATTTTGAAATATAGATATTATCTAATGGGTAGTTCTTTATATATGATTCATATACCATAGCTCCACCACAGATAAAAATACTCTTACCTGTGCCTTCGTATTTTTTAACTATTTCATCAAAATTATCCTTTGAAGAGATAACGATAACCTCTCTATTTTTTTTCATAAGTTCAAGTGGAACACATTTAGCTGTATTTTTTCCAAAAACTACTACATTTCCAATAGTTTTTTCTTTGTAGTAAGTTAGCTCCTCTTTAGAGTGCCAAAGTAATCCATTTCCTTCAGGAGTCTTATCACCAATTAGATTATTTTCAGCAACACAAACAATCATATTAACTTCAGTTTTTTTCATTAGATAGCCACCTCATAAGAAATTTTATCACCATGGTTATAGTTTTCAATAACAACATCATCAGGTTTAAAATCATAGATAGATGTAAAGTTTTCAATCTTTAGAGTTGCCCCTTGAAACTCCTCTTTCTTAATCTGATCTAAAAGCATTGGCATATGTCTATCATAAATATGTACATTATGAATATTCCAGATGATATCTGCAGGTTCGAGTCCGCATTCCATTGCTACTAATTTATGTAAAACAGAGTATTGGAATACATTGGCAACTAATCCAAGAGCAACATCACAACTTCTCTGTCTAACTTCTAAGTAGAGTTTATTTCCGATAACACTCCATTGAGTAAGGTGTACACAAGGAGTTAATGCCATTTGATCCAGTTCCTCTGGGATCCAAATCTCTGTCATAATTCTTCTACTGTTAGGATTTTTTTTGATCTCATTGATGATATAATCCAACTGACTTTTATAGCCAAAAGTTTTCTTGGCAACCTGATAACCATAGGCTTTTCCAATTGTACCATCTTCCATTTTCCATTCATCCCAAAATTTACATTTTAGCTTGTTTAACTCTTCAACACTATTTGATTGCATAATCCAAATCCAATATAACTCTCTGATTGGAGCCTTGTTAGGTGCGAATCTAGTTGTAATAAGATGGGCTTCATCAGTGGAATTATCCAATCTAAATTGATAACCAATATAACTTTTATAGTGAGCTGGAGTTCCATCAGCATATTTTGTTCTCACATTACCAGAACTCCAAATTCCATCTCTATCTATAGTTTCAACTATATCTCTATATACTTTATCAAATTTTGACACTGTCTTCCTCCTTAAGATATTTTTTATATTGTATTTATTATAACTTAATAAGCAAATAGTTACTAGAATTTTTTTAAAAAATGGGGGATAAAATTCTCTTGAAAACTATCAGATTAAAATTTGTTCGACAAAATTTTAATTTTTTTTATAAATATAAAACTACATCAAAATAATGGTTTTAAAGGTATAAAAAAACAAAAAACTCAATAATACGATTAAAAAATAAACTTGATTTTGAATAAAAAAAGTGCAATTTCATTTTTTTGAAAAAAGTTTCTTGTAATTTATATTTAAATATTGTAAAGTAGAAGACAACAAGAAGATATAGGTATGGAGGAAATAAATGGCAGAGAAAAAAGTTATTGATACACAAGTTGAGTTAACAAATGAGCAAGTAGACATTCATGTAGATGAGCTTGTAACAAAAGCATTAAAAGCTTTAAGTGAGTTTGAAGGATTTACTCAAGAGCAAGTAGATCACATAGTAGCAAAATGTTCAGTAGCTGGGTTAGATGCACATGGAATATTAGCAGAAGCAGCTGTAAAAGAAACAGGAAGAGGAGTTTTTGAGGATAAGGCTGTAAAAAACCTTTTTGCTTGTGAATATGTAACAAGTAACTTACGTCATTTAAAGACAGTTGGAGTAATAAATGAAGATAAACTTACAGGAATAACAGAGATAGCTGAGCCTGTAGGAGTAGTTTGTGGAATAGTTCCAACAACAAACCCAACATCAACTGTAATTTTTAAATCATTAATATCATTAAAAACAAGAAATCCAATAATATTTTCATTTCACCCATCAGCACACGAGTGTTCAGCAATGGCAGCAAAAATAATAAGAGATGCAGCTGTAAAAGCTGGAGCACCAGAAAACTGTATACAATGGCTAGAGATGAAATCTATGTATGCAACAGAAGCTTTGATGAAACATGATGGAGTTGCAACAATACTAGCAACAGGTGGAAATGCAATGGTAAAAGCAGCTTACTCTTGTGGAAAACCAGCATTGGGAGTTGGAGCAGGAAACGTACCAGCATATGTTGAAAAATCATGTGTTTTAAAGAGAGCTGTAAATGATATTATACTTTCAAAATCTTTTGACAATGGTATGATTTGTGCTTCAGAACAAGCAGCTATTGTTGATCATGAAATATATAAAGAGTTTATAGATGAGATGAAGCGTTTTAAAGTATACTTTGTAAATGCTGAAGAAAAGATAAAATTAGAGAAGTTTATGTTTGGAGCAGCTGCTTATTCAGAAGAGGCAAGTGGAGCAAAATTAAACTCAGAGGTAGTAGGAAAACCAGCTACATGGATAGCAGAACAAGCAGGATTTAAAGTGCCAAAAGATACTCAAATAATTTGTGCAGAGTGTAAAGAGGTAGGAGTTAATGAGCCTTTAACTAGAGAGAAACTATCTCCAGTATTAGCAGTATTAAAAGCAAGTAGTACTGAAGATGGAATTGATAAAGCAGCAGCAATGGTAGAGTTTAATGGTTTAGGACACTCAGCAGCTATTCACACACAAGATTCAGAGATCTCTAAAAGATTTGGATTTAAATGTAAAGCTATAAGAATAATAGAGAATGCACCATCAACATTTGGAGGAGTAGGATCTGTATACAACGCATTTATTCCATCATTAACATTAGGTTGCGGATCTTATGGACGTAACTCAGTTTCTAATAACGTAAGTGCATTAAACTTATTAAATATCAAAAGAATAGGGAGACGTAATAATAATATGCAATGGGTTAAACTTCCACCAAAAATTTACTTTGAGAAAAACTCAATAAAATATCTTCAAGATATGAAGGATATGAAAAAAGTTATGATAATAACTGATAGAGGAATGTATAATTTAGGATACGTTAAAAAGATTGAAGATGTATTAGTAGGAAGAAGAGATAATGTAGATATAGAGCTATTCTTTGATGTTGAGTCAGATCCAAGCTTTGATATAGTAGAAAAAGGATTGGAATTAATGAATAACTTTAAACCAGATACAATTATTGCTTTAGGTGGAGGATCACCAATGGATGCTGCTAAAGTAATGTGGTTACTATATGAAAATCCAGAAGTAAACTTTGATGATATAAAACAAAAATTTATGGATATAAGAAAACGTGCATTCAGATTCCCAGAATTAGGAAAAAAAGCTAAGTTAGTTTGTATTCCTACAACTTCAGGAACTGGATCAGAAGTAACTCCATTTGCTGTAATAACAGATACTAAAGAGAATAAAAAATATCCATTAACAGATTATTCATTAACACCAACAGTTGCTATAGTAGATCCAGAGTTAGTAATGAGTTTACCAGCTAGTATAGCAGCAGATACAGGAATAGACGTATTAACTCACGCAGTTGAAGCATATGTTTCTATATTAGCATCTGATTTTACAGATGGATGGGCAAAACAAGCAGTTAAATTGGTATTTGATTACTTAGAGGCATCAGTAAAAGAGGGAGCAAAACATCCATGTGCTAGAGAGAAGATGCATAATGCTTCTACAATAGCAGGAATGGCTTTTGCTAATGCGTTCTTAGGAATGAACCACTCACTTGCTCATAAAATAGGTGGAGAGTTCCATATACCTCATGGACGTACAAATGGAATCTTATTACCACATGTAATCAGATACAATGGTACTATACCTACAAAATTAAATATCTGGCCTAAAATTGAGAACTATAAAGCAGATGTAAAATATATGGAATTAGCTCAATTAATAGGATTAAATCCTAGAACTCCAGCTGAAGGGGTACAGATGTTTGCTGATGCTTGTGAAGAGTTATGTAAAAAAGTAGGAGTAGTAAGTAATATCAAATCTCAAGGAATATCAAAAGAGGCTTGGGATGAGGCAATCCACAGAATGGCTATGAATGCTTATGAGGATCAATGTACACCTGCTAACCCTAGAATGCCAATGGTACACGATATGGAAGAGATATTGAGAACTATTTGGGATTATGAGAGCAAATTTGATAAATAATAGAATTTTATAAAATAAGAAGAGAGGCTGTATTTTCTGACAGCCTCTCTTAAATTATATGGGTTTCAAGTGATTACTATTTTTTTAGAGCATCAGCTACAGCTTCTTTGAACCCTTCAGAAGTATAAGTAGCACCAGCTACATTATCAACTTCTACAGATTGTTTAGCTATGATCTCTGCAGTAAGTTTTTCAATAGCAGGTTCAGCAATTCTCTTAGTTTCCTCCATTTTAATAACTTTTATAGCAACGATTTTATCTCCTTCTGTTTCAACAGAAACAGTGATATCATCTTTGTATCCTAAACCAGTTCCCTCTTTAGTAGCTGCAACAGCAGTTATTGTAAATATAGCCATAAGGCTTAGTAATAGTTTTTTCATGAATCCTCCTAGATTAAAGTGTATTAAGAAAATGAAGCTTGACAAAGTCCACAACCACTACAAACATGTCCAGAGAATGCAACTTTGAGTTTAGCTGCCCTTTGAGCTTTTCTAATCTCAATCATAGGTCCCTCTCCCTCTCCAGTAACATGTTTTTTTAGCATTTCAACAAGGTTATCCATACAAGAAGTATAACCTGCAAGTGGAGCTCCTGAACAATAGTTGTCATCTAGTAATTCTATAACTTTTGTAACTTCCATTCCTGGTAAAAGTTTTCCAATGGCAGCAAGGTTACCTGGACACCCTTTTACTGCAGAGAAAGACTCGATCTTACCATCTTTTACAGATACGGTCATCTCAGTAGAGCAGACACCATAAGTTTTTTCGGTAAAAGTAACATCTTTGTTAATTACCTTAGAAGCCATAGCATTTTGTGCTAATAAAATAGAAGCAAGGATAACAACAGTTTTTTTCATAAAATTCACCTTCCTAAAACAGTATTTTATGTATTTATAACAACAATATATAACATATTATATACATTTTTTAATAGAAATTCAATATTTTTATTAAAATGAATAATAATATTTTAATAAATGTTGAAAAAAATTAGATTATAAGGTAAAATATATTGATAATATTAAATAGTATAGGAGAGTATTGAATGTTTATAGATGAAGTTGTGATAACTGTCAAGGCAGGAAATGGTGGAGATGGTTCAGCTGCGTTTAGAAGAGAGAAATTTGTTCAGTTCGGTGGTCCAGATGGTGGAGATGGAGGAAATGGAGGAAGTGTAATCTTTGTAGCTGATCCTAATATAAATACACTTATAGATTTTAAATTTAAAAAATTATTTAAAGCTCAAAATGGAGAAAATGGGCAGAAAAAACAGATGTATGGAAAAACAGGAGCGGATTTAGTAATTAAAGTCCCTGTTGGAACACAGGTAAGAGATGTTGAAACTGGAAAACTTTTACTTGATTTAAATGTAGTGGGAGAGAAGAGAATACTACTTAGAGGTGGAAAGGGTGGATTAGGAAATGTTCACTTTAAATCTTCAGTTAGAAAAACTCCTAAAATAGCAGGAAAAGGTAGAGAAGGAGCAGAGATAAAAGTAAAATTAGAGTTAAAACTTATAGCTGATGTAGCACTGGTAGGTTATCCATCAGTTGGAAAATCAAGTTTTATAAATAAAGTTTCTGCAGCAAACTCAAAGGTAGGAAGTTACCACTTTACAACATTAGAGCCAAAATTGGGAGTTGTAAGATTGGAAGAGGGAAAATCTTTCGTAATAGCTGATATACCAGGACTTATTGAAGGAGCACATGAAGGGGTAGGTCTAGGAGATAAATTCTTAAGACATATTGAGAGATGTAAAATGATCTATCATTTAGTAGATGTGGCTGAGATAGAGGGAAGAGATGCCATAGAAGACTATGAAAAGATCAATACTGAGCTTAGAAAGTTCAGTGAAAAATTAGCTAACAAAAAGCAGATAGTTTTAGCTAATAAGATGGATCTTTTATGGGATATGGAAAAATATGATAAATTTAAAGCATATGTTGAAGCTCAAGGGAATGAAGTTTATCCTGTATCTGTAATTTTAAATGAAGGGATAAAAGAGGTATTGTATAAGAGCTGGAATATGTTAGAAGAGATAGACAGAGAGCCATTGGAAGATGAAGCTGATATAGATGAAGTTTTAAGAGAGATCAAGGGAGATAAGGAAGCTTTCATTATCACTCAAGATGAAGAGGGAACATATGTAGTAGAAGGAAGAGTATTAGATGGAGTTCTAGCTAAATATGTTATCACTATGGATGATGAGTCAATAGTAAACTTCTTACATATGATGAGATCTTTAGGAATGGAAGAAGCAATGAGAGAAGCTGGAATTCAAGATGGAGATACTGTAAGAATAGCAGATGTAGAGTTTGAGTACGTAGAGTAATATTCTTAATAATAAATAAGAGAGAAAGTTTTTAAGAGGAAGATATTATCTTAGAGATTGAACTGTATATGTTCATATTTGATAATTTTTCCTCTTTTTTACTAAGATTACTGGGAGGAAAAATGAAAAAGGGAGTAGTGATAGCAGGTCCTACAGGAGTAGGTAAAACTGCACTATCTATAAAGTTGGCTAAAATTTTAAATGCAGATATTATTTCAGCTGATTCAGCTCAAGTATATAAAGGAATGGATATTGGAACAGCTAAAATAACAACTGAAGAGATGGAAGGTGTAAAGCACTATTTGTTGGATATACTGGAGCCTGTAAAAAAATATAGTGTTGGAGACTTTCAAAAAGATGTGGATAAGATACTAAAACAGAAAGAGATAGAGGATAAAGTTGTAATATTAACAGGAGGTACTGGCTTATATATCAACTCTATAACTGAAGGGTTATCAGAACTACCGGCTTCGGATATGAAGATGAGAGAGGAGTTTATGAAGATTTCTTCTGAAGAGCTATATGAAGAGTTGAAACTTGTAGATCCAGAGGGAGCAGAGGAGATACACCCGAATAATAAGAAAAGAGTTGAAAGAGCTTTAGAAGTATATAGATTAACTGGAGAAAAATTTTCTAAACTATCTAAAAAAAATATAAAAAATAATAATTATAGTTTTTTAAAAATTGCTTTAGAAAGAGGGAGAGAGAACCTCTATGAAAGAATAAACTTGAGAGTAGATATGATGGTAGAGGCTGGATTGGAGCAGGAAGTTAAGAGACTATATGACATCTATGGAGATGTTTTGAGAAAGATCAATATAATAGGTTACTCAGAGTTTATAGATTACTTCAATGGAAGGTTAACCTATGAAGAAGCTGTAAATATGATAAAGCAAAACTCTAGAAGATATGCAAAAAGACAGTTTACTTGGTTTAAAAATGATCACACATATATTTGGTATAATTTAGAAGAGTTATCAGAAGATGAGATTATAGAGGATGTACTAAAAAAATTAAATAGTAAAATGGACAATTAAATTCTTGATAAAAATATATGGATATGGTATTATTTATAGTGATAAGGAATGGTGTATATTATAATGAGAAGAATTTTTATTTTTATTATTTCTGTTGTTTTTTTTACAGGATGTTCTAATATAGTAAGCAAAAAAGAATTTACAATGGAAGAAAAAAGAGAGCTTGTAGTCTTAGTTGAACAGATAAGAGATGAACTAAAAATGGGCGAAACAAAACTTCTAGAAGAGACGCTTGTCCCTAGTATTAGAAATAATTTTGTAAAAGATGAGATAGAGAGTATTGACTTTTCAAAGATTAATATATTGAGTTCAAAGCCTGTTTTTTTAGGAGATAAGGCACAAAATATAATAGGGATTATTTTTCAGAATAATACTCTATACTATAGTGTGGATTACTCTTTAAAAAGTGATGGGTGGAAAATAAGTAAAATTAAAGAAAGAAGGGAATAGGAATGAAACCAAATGAAGTGAAGATCACAGTTCCTTCTTCTTTAGAAAATTTATCTTTAATAAGAGCTATGGTAAAAACATATCTAGAACTACATCAAGTGAGCCAAAAAGATGTGTTTCAACTTTTATCAGTGGTAGATGAACTTTCAACAAATGTAGTTGAACACGGATATGAGTATAAGCCTGGAGATATCATTTTAGAAATTCAAAAATCAAACGATATTATTCGTTTAATTGTAGAAGATAATGGTGTGGGGTTTGATGAAGAGAAATTGAGTAAAGAAGAGGGTGGAATGGGTCTTTTTATAGCAAGAGCCATTGCAGATGACTTTAGAATCGAAAAGAAATTAAATGGAACATTGTTTAGAGTAGAAAAAAAAGTTAAGGAGGCATAAAATGATGAGCAATTTTGAAATACTTGAAAAAAATGTTGGGGAAATTAAAGAGTTAAAAGTGATAGGAGAGTTAGATGCTTTAGTAGCACCTAAGTTAAAAGAGAGAATAACAAAATTAGTAGAAGCTGATTCTACAAAATTTATAATTGATTTTGAGGAAGTTACTCATATCAACAGCTTGGCTATGGGGATTTTAAGAGGAAAGTTAAAAGTTGTTAAAGAGATGGGTGGAGATATAAAGCTTATCAAATTAAATGAACATATAAAAACAATATTTGAGATGATAGGATTAGATGAGATATTTGAAATATATGAAACAGAAGATGAGGCAATAGCAAGTTTTAAATAATAGATAAGTAGGAAGGAAATAATTATGAATACAGTTTTAGGAATAGGTTTGATAATAATCGGACTAGGAATAGTATTTGCTATTCTTTATAAAAAGTCTGTTATAGATAAAAAGATAAATGAGTTAAATGACTTAGAAGATGAAGTAGCAAAATCAAAGATAAAGGCTCAAGAAATAGTTGAAAATGCAGAGAAAAATGCACACGCAAGAGGAAAAGAGATCGAGTTAAAGGCAAAAGAACACGCATACTCAATAAAAGAGGAAGCTGAAAAAGAGATAAAAAATGCTAAAAATGAGCTTTTACAAAAAGAAGCTAGACTTACTAAAAAAGAGGAAACTTTAGATAATAAGATTGAGAAGTTAGAGTTAAAAAGTCAAGAGTTAGAGAGAACTACAGAGGAATTAGAAGCTAAAAAAGATGAGATAGAAGCTATAAAATTAAAACAAGAAGATGAATTAGAGAGAATCTCTGGATTATCTAAAGTAGAGGCAAAAGAGATTTTAATCTCTAAGTTAAGAGATGATCTAACTCATGAAACAGCTGTAGCAATTAGAGAGTTTGAAAATAAGCTTGAAGATGAAAAGGATAGAATTTCAAGAAGAATTTTATCAACTGCTATTGGTAAAGCTTCTGCTGAGTATGTAGTAGATGCTACAGTGTCAGTTGTAAACCTACCTAATGATGAGATGAAAGGAAGAATCATAGGTAGAGAGGGAAGAAATATTAGAGCTATTGAGGCTTTAACAGGTGTAGATATAATAATAGATGATACTCCAGAAGCAGTTGTATTATCTAGTTTTGATGGAGTAAAAAGAGAGATAGCTAGACTTGCTATTGAAAAATTAATTACTGATGGTAGAATACACCCAGGAAAAATTGAAGAGGTAGTTAATAAAGCAAGAAAAGAGATTGACAAAGAGATAGTAGATGCTGGAGAGGGAGCTATGATAGAGCTTGGAATTCCTGGAATGCATCCTGAAATTATAAAAACTTTAGGAAGATTAAAGTTTAGAACAAGTTATGGACAAAATGTACTTACTCACTCAATTGAAGTTGCAAAACTTTCAGCTAACTTAGCAGCAGAGATAGGTGCAGATACAGAGCTAGCAAAAAGAGCTGGATTATTACACGACGTAGGAAAAGTATTAGAAAGTGATATAGAGTCTTCTCATGCACTTATTGGTGGAGAGTTCTTAAAGAAATTCGGAGAGAAGCCAGAGGTTATAAATGCAGTTATGGCTCACCATAATGAAGTTGAGTTTGAAACTGTTGAAGCAATAATTGTTCAAGCAGCAGATGCTGTTTCAGCTTCAAGACCAGGAGCTAGAAGAGAGACATTGACAGCTTACTTGAAGAGATTAGAGAGTCTTGAGGAGATTGCAAATTCATTCTCAGGAGTGGAGTCATCTTTTGCAATTCAAGCAGGTAGAGAGCTTAGAATAATAGTAAATCCTGAAGCTATGTCAGATGATGAGGCTACAAAAATGGCTAGAGATGTGGCTAAGAAAATAGAGGATTCAATGCAATATCCTGGACAAATAAAAGTAACTATAGTTAGAGAAACAAGAGCTGTAGATTACGCTAAATAAGAGAGTGGATTCCCTAGTATATAACTAATTATATATTGGGGAATTTTTTATAAAATTGAGAAGGAGAGTTATATGAAAACATATTTAGTCACAGGAGCAGCTGGTTTTATAGGGGTAAATTTTGTAAAATATATGCTGGAAAAGTATGGGGATACAGCTGAGATAATTGTTTTAGATAAGTTGACTTATGCTGGAAATAAAGAGAGTTTGAGAGACGAGATAGAGAGTGGAAAGATAGGGTTTGTAAGAGGAGATATTGGGAATAAAGAGCTAGTAGAGAGTATTTTTTCAAGATATGACATAGATTATGTTGTAAACTTTGCAGCAGAATCTCATGTGGATAGAAGTATATTAGGACCTAGAGTGTTTTTAGAAACTAATATATTAGGGACTCAAAACCTTTTAGAAGTAGCAAAAGATAGTTGGTCAATAGGAAAAGATGAAAATGGTTATCCTATTTATAAAGAGGGGAAAAAATATATTCAAATCTCTACAGATGAAGTGTATGGATCTCTAGTGAAGGATTATTCAGATGCAAGAGAACTACATTTAGAAAAGAGTGTAAAAAATGTAGTTGAAGGAAGAAAAAATTTAAAAACTTATGGTGAGAGATTTTTTACAGAGGAGACACCGTTAGATCCTAGATCTCCATACTCATCTTCAAAAGCATCTGGAGATATGATAGTAAAAGCCTATGCAGAAACATATAAATTACCAATGAATATAACAAGATGTTCAAATAACTATGGTCCATATCAATTTCCAGAAAAATTAATACCTTTGATAATAAAAAATATATTAGAAGGAAAGAAATTACCAGTCTATGGAGATGGAAGTAATGTTAGAGATTGGTTGTATGTAAGAGATCACAATAAGGCAGTGGATATGGTGATAAATGCTGGAAAATTGGGAGAGATATACAATATTGGTGGTTTTAATGAGGAAAAAAATATAAATATAGTAAAATTGACAATTGATACTATAAAGAGATTGATGAAAGAGGAGCCTGAGTATAGGAAGATATTAAAAACAGATATTGAGAATATAAATTATGATTTGATAACCTATGTTCAAGATAGATTGGGACATGATGCTAGATATGCAATAGATCCAACTAAAATAGCTGTGGAACTAGGTTGGTATCCAGAGACTCCTTTTGACAAAGGAATAGAGTTGACAATAAGATGGTATTTAGATAATCAAGAGTGGGTTGAGAACCTGAAATAGATACGAACAAAAAAAGAGGACTATTTATAGTAGTTCTCTTTTTTTATGGCTAAATATATAGAAAATAACGAACAAAAAATAAAAAAAATTGAAGGTATTATTTTAGGGAAGAGAGTGATAGAATATATAAAACAAGAAACAAAGGGCGAAGGAGAAAAGGTTATGAGAGAAGTAATTAATTTAGTCAATGATCTATTGTGGGGAAAGAATATCTTGGTTGTTATGCTGATAGGAGCAGCTATATATCTAAGTATAAAAACAAATTTTATGCAATTTAGATTGTTTGGAGATATAGTAAAGATACTAGGAAAGAGAGAGGAGAATGGAGAGGGAGTAAGCTCTTTAGAAGCGTTTTTCTTGGGAACAGCTTGTAGAGTTGGAGCTGGAAATATAACAGGTGTGGTGGCAGCTATAGCTGTTGGTGGACCAGGAGCTATATTCTGGATGTGGTTAGTGGCTCTTTTAGGAGCAGCAACATCTTTTATAGAGTCAACTTTAGCAGTTATGTATAGAGAGAAAGTTGGAAATAAAGAGTATAGAGGAGGAACTCCTTGGATAATAGAGAAACGTTTAAATAAGAGATGGTTGGGAATAATATATGCTATTGCATCATTAATTTGCTATGTGGGAGTTATTCAAGTTATGTCGAACTCTGTGACACAATCAATAAATAATGCTTATGGTTATGGAGTGAAAGAGATTGCAATAGTTTTAGCAATAATAGTTGGAGTGATTGTATTTTTCAGAGGGAAAAAAGATACTATTATAGTGGCTTTAAATAAGATTGTACCAGTGATGGCTATCCTATATTTAGTATTAGTGGCTTATGTAGTGGTAACAAATCTCACAGCTATCCCAAGTATGTTGGAGACTATAGTAAAACAAGCTTTTGGAATAAAAGAGGTAGCAGGTGGAGGAATAGGAATAGTTATAATGCAGGGAGTAAGAAGAGGGCTATTTTCTAATGAGGCAGGAAGTGGAGATTCTAACTATGCAGCAGCTGTTGTTGATATTGATGAACCAGCTAAGCAAGGTATGGTTCAGGCTCTAGGAGTGTTCGTAGATACACTTATAGTTTGTAGTGCAACTGCGTTTATAATATTACTTGCAGATCCAGAAGTGGTAGAAGCAGGAAAGAAAATTGGGGAGATGGCGATGTTCCAAGAAGCAATAAAGAGCCATATAGGATGGATAGGAATTCCTTTCACAATAGTTGTATTATTCTTCTTCTCATTAAGTACAATATTAGCTGTAACATTCTATGGTAAGAATGCTATAAATTTCATAATGGAATCTAAAGAGATGAGATATCTATACCATATAGTTGTGGTATTGATGGTATATGTTGGAGGAATAGAGCAGAATCTTTTCGTTTGGTCATTAGCAGATTTTGGATTGGGAATAATGACTGTAATAAATATAATATGTATATTGCCAATTGCTAAGGAGGCTATTGAAGAACTAAAGAAATACGAGTTGAAATTAAAGAAAAAATAGAAAAAAATACCCTTTTAACGAAGGGTATTTTTTAATAAAGTTGACTATTTTGATAAAGAATTATATAATATGAGTATATTATATAATTAAGAGGTGTAAAAATGGAAAAATTAAATAAAATAGAGTTAGAAAAAATATTATTAGAGATGAAAGAGAATGGAAAATATAAGGAGTTTCATGATATGATATTAGATGATTATGAGGAGCATCAAATTGTATACAAATTAGAGCCAGATGAGATGGCAGCTCTTGCATATAAAAATGGAACAATCCCTTTTAAGATGAAAGAGTTTTATGATTGGCATGAAATGAATCTACTTGTAGAAGAGGATTTGGAATAAATGTGAGGTGAAGAATGGAGAATTTAGAGTGTTTGGAAAAGTGGTTTAAAGCTTTTTATTCCATAGGTGCAGATGAAAGTGGAGGTGTAACTAGACTAGGTTATACTAAAAATGAAGATGTTATGCACGGGGCTATTAGAAATATAGCTAGAGAGTTGGGACTGAAATATTCCAGTGATGAGGTAGGAAATACATATATCTACGAGGAGAATTGGTCTGAGTATTATTTAATGGGATCTCATTTGGACTCTGTTATAAATGGTGGAAGATATGATGGTGTAGTTGGAGTAGTAGCTGGATTATTGGTTTTAAAATGGATAAAAGAGAATAATTTAAATATTCCATTGAAGGTAGCAGCCTTTAGATGCGAGGAATCTAGTGCTTTTGGAATAGCAACTGTAGGAAGTGGCTTGATAACTAAGAAGATAGATGTTGAAAAACTGAAAGCTGTAAGAAATGTAGAGGGGATCTCTCTATATGAGATGTTAAAATTTAGAGGGTATAATCCAGAGTGTGAAAAAATATCAGGAATAAAAAAATATTTTGAGGTTCATATAGAGCAAGGTCGTATTTTAGAGAATAACGATTTAAAAATTGGAATAGTTGATGCTATAGCCAATGCTACGAGATATTGGTTGACAATAGAGGGAAGGCAAGATCATTCGGGAGCAGCACCTATGGGAATGAGAAAAGATGCACTTTGTGCAGGAGCAGAGATAGTGTGTGAACTAGAGAAATTAGCTCTAGTAGAAAAAGAGAATAAGAGTGTAGCAACAGTTGGATTTTTGCAAAATTCTCCAAATGCTTTTAATGTAGTACCTGGAAGGGTAAAACTTGGAATAGATATTAGAGGAGTGGATTGGGAGAGTATCCAAAGAATTGATAGGTCTATTGAAAAGATAATAGAGGATATTTGTAGTAGAAGAGAGTTAGAGTATAAGTTGGAGTCGGTTTCAAAGGGCAAACCAGTAATACTGGATAAGGAGTTGTTATTGGATTTGGAGAATACTGCTAGAGAGTTAAATATAGATTATATGGTAATGAATAGTGGAGCAGGACATGATGCTATGAAGTTTTGGGATATTGCTCCTACAGGAATGGTATTCATACCTTGTAAAGAGGGAATAAGCCATAATATTGCTGAAGATATTGATGTTGAAGATATAATACTTGGAAGTAAAATAATATATGAATACTTAAAAAAACTATTGACAGTTGCGAGTAAATGATTTATTATTAAGTTATGAGAAAAATAGCACTCATTAATAAAGAGTGCTAATAAGTTGGAGGGATAGAACAATGAAGATAAAACCTATTGGTGAAAGAGTTTTGGTTAAGCTTGTTAAATTAGAGGAAAAAACAGTGAGTGGAATTATTCTTCCAGGATCAGATGACAAAGAAAAATCAAATATTGGTGAAGTAATAGCTGTAGGAAAAGGTGAGAAAGTTTCTGAAATAGTAGTTGGAGATAAAGTAGTTTATTCAAAATTCTCAGGAACTGAGATCAAAGATGGCGAAGATAGATATTTAATATTGAATATAGAAGATGTATTAGCAATAGTAGAGTAATTATCGGAGGGATTGAAAATGGCAAAAATTTTAAAATTTAATGAGGAAGCTAGAAAAAAACTTGAATCAGGAGTAAATACTTTAGCAGATGCTGTAAAAGTTACATTGGGACCTAGAGGTAGAAATGTAGTTTTAGAAAAAAGTTATGGAGCTCCTTTAATCACTAATGATGGTGTTTCAATAGCTAAAGAGATTGAATTGGAAGATCCTTTTGAAAATATGGGAGCTCAACTGATAAAAGAGGTAGCGACTAAAGCTAATGATGTGGCTGGAGATGGAACAACTACTGCAACTATATTAGCTCAAGCTATTGTAAAAGAGGGATTAAAAATGGTTAGTGCTGGAGCTAATCCTATGTTTATAAAAAAAGGTATAGAGAAGGCAACTAAAGAGGTAATTACTCACTTAAAAGCTAGAGCTAAAAAGATAAAATCAAATGATGAGATAGCTCAAGTAGCATCTATTTCAGCAGGAGATGAGGAGATAGGAAAATTGATTGCTCAAGCTATGGAAAAAGTTGGTGAAACAGGAGTAATAACTGTTGAAGAGGCAAAATCTTTAGAAACAACTTTGGAAGTAGTTGAAGGAATGCAATTTGATAAGGGGTATGTATCTCCATATATGGTAACGGATTCTGAGAGAATGGTGGCAGAGCTAGATAATCCATTTATTCTTATAACTGATAAAAAAATATCAAATATGAAAGATATACTACCAATATTGGAGCAGACAGTTCAAACTTCAAGACCTGTACTTATTATAGCAGATGAGTTGGAGGGAGAAGCTTTAACTACTTTAGTTATAAATAAATTGAGAGGAACTTTAAATGTAGTAGCTGTTAAAGCACCTGCTTTTGGAGATAGAAGAAAAGCGATGTTAGAGGATATAGCTATACTTACAGGTGGAGAGGTAATCTCTGAAGAGAAGGGATTGAAATTAGAGGAGACTACTATACCACAGTTAGGAAGTGCTAAAAAGGTAAAAGTAACTAAAGATGCTACGATAATAGTAGATGGAGTTGGAGAAGAAGAGATAATAGCAGCTAGAGTTAATTCTATAAAAAATCAGATAATGGAATCAACTTCAGATTATGATAAAGAAAAATTACAAGAGAGACTTGCAAAACTTTCAGGTGGAGTGGCAGTTATAAAAGTTGGTGCTGCAACTGAAGTGGAGATGAAAGATAAAAAACTTAGAATCGAAGATGCTTTGAATGCAACTAGAGCTGGAGTTGAAGAGGGGATAGTACCTGGTGGAGGAACTATATTAGTAGAGATTGCTAAGGATATGGATGAATTTAAATTATCTGGAGAAGAGGGAATAGGAGTGGAGATTGTTAAAAAAGCATTGACAGCACCTTTGAGACAGATAGCAGAAAATGCAGGAATAGATGGAGCAGTTGTATTAGAAAAAGTAAAAGATATGCCAGAAGGATTTGGATTTAATGCTTCTACAGAAAAATATGTGAATATGATAGAGGAGGGAATATTAGATCCAGTAAAAGTTACTAGATCAGCTATTCAAAATGCTGCATCAGTATCAGCCTTAATCTTGACAACAGAGGTTTTGGTAGTGAGTAAAAAAGAGCCTAAACAACCAGAGATGAATCCAGGAATGATGCCAGGAATGATGTAGAAGTAAGGGAGAAAAAATTCTCCCTTTTTTTCTAAATATGTTATAATATAGTAAAAATATTTAAGGAGATGGGTATGGCAAATATAAAGGAGATATTGGAGAGAAATCCAGTGATACCAGCATTAAAGAATGAAGCTTATTTAGATGAGGCAATAGAAAGTGGAAGTGAGATAGTTTTTGTAATTATGGCAAATATCTTAAACATTAAAGGTATTGTTACAAAATTAAAAGCTGCAAATAAGATAGTCTATGTACATATGGATATGATAGATGGAATATCTAGTTCTAACAATGGAGTGGAGTATCTGATGCAAGAGGTAAAACCAGATGGAATTATAACAACAAAACATAATATTGTAGCTTTTGCAAATAAAAAAGGGATAAAGGTTATTCAAAGATTTTTTATCTTAGACTCTTTCTCATTGGAAAATACAATAAATCATATCAAAGAAAATAAACCTAGTGCAGTGGAGATTTTGCCGGGGCTTATGCCAAAAATAATAAAGAAAATCAATAATTCTACAAGGATTCCTGTGATAACTGGAGGGCTTGTAAATGAGAAAGAGGATGTTATAAATGCGTTAGCAGCAGGTGCTGTAGGGGTATCAACAACATATAGTCACATATGGGATATCTAAATAGTGTACATAAATAAATCAAATAGTAATAAAATAATTTTATTTGTATTGACATAATTGTAAAAAAGTGTTAGAATTATGTTAACGTAATAAAAGCTGTGTGAGATGGAGAAGCTTAAAAGAGTTGCTAATAGGGGGCGATTTTTTTGAGCTTTTTTTGCAGTTTTGAATCTAAAAAGGGGGCATTTTTATGACAGCAAGTGCAATGTATTTAGCAGAGTTTTTAGGAACAGCATTTCTTTTACTTTTAGGGAATGGAATCAATATGACATTAAGCCTAAATAAAAGTTATGGAAAAGGTGGAGGTTGGATGGTAACCTGCTTTGGTTGGGGTATAGCAGTTTCTATGGCAGCCTACCTAACAGGTTGGGTAAGTGGAGCTCACTTAAATCCAGCATTAACAATAGCTTTAGCAGTAGATGGAGCTTTAGATTGGGCATTGGTACCAGGTTATATAATAGCACAGGTTTTAGGTGGTATAGTAGGAGCTATATTAGCTTACTTAACATATAAAAACCTTATGGACGAAGAGCCTAATCCAGCAACAAAACTAGGGGTTTTTTCAACAGGACCAGCAATACCTAACAAATTTTGGAACGTGGTAACAGAGGCTGTGGGAACAGCTATATTAGTAATTGGAATACTAGCAATAGGATATGGAAAAAATATGGTAGAACCAGGAATAAAACCATTTTTAGTAGGGATGTTAATCAGTGTTATAGGTATGGCAACAGGTGGAGCTACAGGATTTGCTATTAACCCTGCAAGAGACCTTGGACCAAGAATAGCTCATGCTATACTTCCAATAAAAGGAAAAGGAGATTCTAACTGGGGTTATGCTTGGGTACCAATTGTTGGACCTATTATAGGTGCATTAATAGGAATAGCTTTATTTAATTTCTTTTCAATCAGTTGTGTAGCTTGTGGATAATTACTTAATAAATGGAGGAGTAAATTATGGAGAAAAAATATATAATAGCATTGGATCAAGGAACAACAAGTTCAAGAGCAATAGTATTTGATAGTGAGCAAAAAATAGTTGGAGTAGCACAAAAAGAGTTTACTCAAATCTATCCAAAAGAGGGTTGGGTAGAGCATGATCCAATGGAAATTTGGTCAAGTCAGAGTGGAGTTTTAGCAGAAGTAATTGCAAGAACAGGTATATCACAACATGATATTATAGGAATTGGAATTACAAACCAAAGAGAGACAACAATAGTTTGGGATAAAAATACAGGAAAACCTATATACAATGCAATAGTATGGCAGTGTAGAAGAACAGCTAAGATATGTGATGAGTTAAAAGAGATTGAAGGTTTAGATGAGTATGTAAGAGAGAATACAGGATTACTAATAGATGCTTATTTCTCTGGTACTAAGATCAAATGGATATTAGATAATGTAGAGGGTGCTAGAGAGAAAGCTGAAAGAGGAGAGTTGCTATTTGGTACTGTAGATACTTGGTTGATTTGGAAATTAACTAATGGAAAGGTTCATGCTACTGACTATACAAATGCCTCTAGAACAATGATATACAATATTAAAAAATTAGAATGGGATGAAAAATTATTAGATATATTAGGAATTCCAAAATCAATGTTACCAGAAGTAAAAGATAGTAGTGGAACATTTGGTTATGCAAACCTAGGAGGAAAAGGTGGTCATAGAGTACCAATAGCTGGGGTAGCAGGAGACCAACAAGCAGCACTATTTGGACAAGCTTGCTTTAAAGAGGGAGATTCTAAAAATACATATGGAACAGGATGTTTCCTATTGATGAATACAGGAACTAAGATGGTAAGAAGCCAAAATGGACTTGTAACAACAATAGCTATAGGACTTAATGGAAAAGTAGAGTATGCATTAGAGGGAAGTATTTTCATTGGTGGAGCAAGTGTTCAATGGTTGAGAGATGAATTAAAATTAGTAGGAGAATCAAAGGATACAGAGTACTTTGCTAGAAAGGTAAAGGATAGTGCAGGAGTATATGTAGTTCCAGCATTTGTAGGATTGGGAGCTCCATACTGGGATATGTATGCAAGAGGAGCTATAGTAGGACTTACACGTGGAGCTAATAAAAATCATATAATTAGAGCAACTTTGGAATCAATTGCTTATCAAACAAGAGATGTTCTTGAGGCTATGCAAGAGGATTCAGGAATTAAATTAGCTAGTTTAAAAGTGGATGGTGGAGCAGCAGCTAATAACTTCTTAATGGAATTCCAAGCTGATATTTTAGGAACAGCAGTAAGAAGACCAGTAACTCTTGAAACAACAGCACTAGGAGCAGCATATTTAGCAGGTTTAGCAGTGGGATTCTGGGAGACAAAAGATGAGATTAGCTCACAATGGAAACTAGATAATGAGTTCATTCCAAATATGAGTGAAGAAGAGAGATGTAAAAAATATAGTGGATGGAAAAAAGCTGTAAAAAGAGCTCTTGCTTGGGAAGAGGAGTAATAATATCTCTTGACAAATGAAAAGAAAAGTAAGATAATTAATGAGAAAATAGAATAAATGACTAGTGAATAGGAGAGTCAGCAAAGGGCAGAGAGATCTGTCTATTTGCTGACTTTTTTTATTAAAAGATCGGGAGGAAATGCTATATGGTAGATGTAATTATAATAGGTGCAGGAGTTATGGGAGCTGCAACTGCATATGAATTGGCAAAATATAATTTAAAAATAAAAGTATTGGAAAAAGAGCATGATGTTTCAAATGGTACAAGTAAAGCAAACTCAGGAATAGTACATGCAGGTTATGATGCAAAAGAGGGAACTTTAATGGCTAAGTACAATGCCCTTGGAAACTCTATGTATGAAGAGTTGTGCAAAGAGATAGATGCACCATTTAAAAGAACAGGTTCATTAGTTTTGGCTTTTTCAGAGGAAGAGAGAGAGCATTTGAAACAACTTTATGAGAGAGGATTAAAAAATGGAATACCAGAGTTAAGAATCATTGAGAAGGAAGAGATACTTAAAATGGAGCCAAATGTAAGTGGTGAAGTAGTAGCTGCTCTATATGCTCCAACAGCTGGTGTTACAGGTCCTTGGGAAGTGACTATAAAGTTATTGGAAAATGCTGCAATAAATGGAGTAGAAGTTCTTACAGATGCAAAGGTAGAAAAGATAGAGAAGTTAGAAAAAGGATACAAGGTTATATTAACTGATGGAAGAGAGTTTGAAACAAAGGTAGTAGTGAATGCAGCTGGATTGTTTGCTGACGAGATAAATAATTTAGTAAGTTCTAAAAAGATAAAGATAACTCCAAGAGCAGGAGAGTATTATCTATTAGATA
Source organism: Fusobacterium sp. SYSU M8D902 (assembly GCF_040199715.1). NCBI lineage: Bacteria > Fusobacteriati > Fusobacteriota > Fusobacteriia > Fusobacteriales > Fusobacteriaceae > Fusobacterium > Fusobacterium sp. SYSU M8D902. The sequence continues at coordinate 103,016 of NZ_JBEFNA010000001.1, read as the reverse complement.
AAGTTCAAGGAAACTTAGTAAATAATGTTATATTCCAATGTCCAACAAAAGTTGGAAAAGGAGTTTTAGTAGCACCAACAGCCCACGGTAACTTAATAGTTGGACCTACAGCAAGTTTGACTGATGATAAGGAGTATGTAGGAAATACACTAGCAGGATTGGATGCTGTTAGAGCAGCTGCTGTAAAGAGTGTGAAAGATATAAACTTTAGAGATAATATAAAAAATTTCAATGGTTTAAGAGCTGAGTCAGACTGTCCAGACTTTATAATAGGTGAAGTGGAGGATGCACCATATTTCTTTAATATAGCTGGAACAAAATCGCCAGGATTAACATCAGCACCAGCAATAGGTTTAGATGTGGCTAGAATGATAGTAGAGAAGTTGGGAGATGTATCTAAGAAAGAGGAGCATAAAAAAAATAGACCACAGATTCATTTTATGGAACTATCTTCAGAAGAGAAAGCAGAAGTAATAAAGAAAGATCCAAGATATGGAAGAATCATATGTAGATGTGAGAGCATAACTGAGGGAGAGATAGTAGATGTAATTCATAGAATGGTGGGAGCTAAAACTGTAGATGGAGTTAAAAAGAGATGTAGACCTGGTATGGGAAGATGCCAAGGTGGATTCTGTGGACCGAGAGTACAAGAGATATTAGCAAGAGAGTTAAATAAGAATTTAGATGAGATTGTTCAAGATAAAGTTGGGGCATACATACTTACAGGAGAGACTAAAAAGTAGGAGGAACTAGGAAATGAGATATGATTTAGTGGTAATAGGGGGAGGACCTGGAGGTCTTGCAGCAGCAATAGAGGCTAGAAATAATGGAGTAGAGAGCATATTAGTAATAGAGAGAGATAAGGAATTAGGTGGAATTTTACAACAATGTATCCACAATGGTTTTGGATTACATGAATTTAAAGAAGAGCTTACAGGACCAGAGTATGCAGAGAGATTTATAAAAAAATTACAGGAGAATAATATTGAGTATAAATTAGATACAATGGTATTGGAAGTAACTCCAGAGAAGATAGTTCATGCAATAAATACAGTGGATGGATACATGATGATAGAGGCTAAATCTATAATACTAGCTATGGGTTGTAGAGAGAGAACAAGAGGAGCTATCTCAATTCCAGGAGAGAGACCAGCAGGTGTGTTTACAGCAGGAACAGCTCAAAGATTTATCAATATGGAAGGATATATGGTAGGTAAGAAGGTTTTGATTTTAGGATCTGGAGATATTGGACTTATTATGGCTAGAAGAATGACATTAGAGGGAGCAGAGGTAAAAGCTGTTGTTGAACTTATGCCATTTTCAGGAGGATTAGCTAGAAATATAGCTCAGTGTCTAAATGACTACAACATCCCATTATATTTGAGTCATACTGTTATTGATATAAAAGGAAAAGAGAGAGTAGAGGGAGTTACAATTGCTAAGGTTGATGAAAATAGAAGACCTATACCAGGAACAGAGATAGAGTATGAGTGTGACACACTACTACTTTCAGTAGGACTTATACCAGAGAACGATATTTCAAGAAAAACAGGAATTGTAATAGATAGAAGAACTTCAGGGCCAATTGTTAATGAGATGATGGAAACAAGTATACCTGGAATCTTTGCTTGTGGAAATGTGGTTCATGTACATGATCTAGTTGACTTTGTAAGTGCAGAAGCAAGAAAAGCAGGGAAAGCAGCAGCAAAATTTGTTAAGGGAGAGGCACAGACAGGTGAGTATATAGATATTAAAACTGGACTTGGAATAACTTATACAGTGCCACAAAAGTATAGAATAGAGAATTTAGATAAATTTTTGGAGATCTCTATGAGAGTAAATAATATCTACAGAAATATGAGATTACAGGTAAGAGATGGAGAGAATATACTTGTAAATCTAAAAAAATCACATCTAGCTCCAGGAGAGATGGAGAAAATAGTTGTTCCGAAAAAACTATTAGAAGGTGTAAAAGGAAAAGAGATAGAGGTATGTTTGGTAGCAGAGGAGGGGAGATAGATGATAAAAGAGATGGTGTGTATAGTTTGTCCAATGGGATGTCATTTAAAGATAGATACAGAGAGTTTGAATGTGACAGGAAACACTTGTCCAAGAGGACCGGTATATGCTAAAGAGGAGTTGACTGCTCCTAAAAGAGTTATAACTTCAACTGTTAGAATAGTTGGTGGAGTTCACAATAGATTACCTGTAAAAACAGATATGAGTATTCCAAAAGAACTAAATTTTGAGTGTATGAAACTATTGAATAATATAGAGGTAAAATCACCAATAAAACATGGTGAGATAATCATAGAAAATATTTTAGGAACAGGTGCAAATATAGTAGCTTGTAGAGATATGTAAAATAAACTATCTTTAGTATTGACAAACCTCTAATTAAAGGTAATAATATCTGTAAGGATAATTTATGATTAAAGGTAGGAGGGAAGAAATTGGATAATTTAATAATTACAGTTGGAACAAGTCTAATAGATAACTATATTAAGCACAATCCTGAGAAAGAGAGTATCACAAAGGACGATATTTTAAGCTACTATGAAGAGGAAAAGATAGAGGACTTAAGAGATATAAGATTCGGAATAGAGATCATCTCTGTTGAGAACTTGAGAGAGAAAAATGTTTTTTCAGGGGAACACCTATTTATGATAACTCATGATACTGTTAATGGAAGATTGGCTGGTGAGGTTTTAGAGGAGTTTTTCCTAAAGAAACAGATAGTAAAAAATATTACAAAAAAAGCTATTCCAGCTATGAATAAAAGAAATCCAATTGAATTTAAAACAAAGGGATTAAGAAATTTAGTAGAAGAGATTGGAAATATAGTAGATACAGTTGGAAATAAGTATAATGTTTCTGTTTGTACTGTTGGAGGATATACAGCAGAGATATTTATGGTTAGTTTAATGGCTCAAATCTTAGGTGTAAAATCTTATTTTATGTTTAGAGAGTTTGAACATGTAACTGAAATTCCACCACTACCTATAAAACTTGACTATAATTATTATCTAGAGAATAAAGAGTTTTTCAATATTTTAGTAAAAGGAACAGAGATTGAAAAGTCACTTATAGCTAAATATTTAGATGAGAAATTGGAACTTAGCTACTTTGTTGAAGAGATAGAAAAAGATGGAAAAATCTATGTAGAACTATCTGCAATGGGAGATTTCTATGTAAGAAGAGTAAAGGATTGTAGACATTTACCAAGAAGAACAACAAATGTTGGTATCTGGGAAAAGGAGCTACCTTCAACTATAGAGGAGAGACCACAGGAGCTTTTGGATATGCTAAAAATGCTAAAAGCATCTCCATATATCAATAAATTAAAAGTTGTTTTCCACAATCCAAATAGAAAATTAAAGGTTTCTAAGTTTTTTATTCTTGATAGTGCTGATTACGAGAGCACTCTATCTTTAGAGTTAAAGACATCTATGGGTGGATTTAGAATAGATATGTTTACAGTGGCTAATACTCAAAAAGAGTTTGAAGCATTGATGGTATATTTTAATGAAAATTTTCTATAAGAGATAGAAATTAATAGATAGTGCTAGTGAGAAAAGTTTCACTGGCACTTTTTTTATAAAAAATATATAATGTAAAGAAAAAACACTTGACAGTTTTTGTATAATCTTATATAATATGCTGGTGATATAATGGAATTAGATGAATTTTTAGAAGTATCGACTCTATTAGATTATTATAGAAACTTGTTGAGTGATAAGCAAAAAGAGTACTTGATCAATCATTTTGAGGAAGATTTATCACTGTCAGAGATTGCTAAAAACAATGGTGTCAGTAGACAGGCTGTCTATGATAATATAAAAAGAGGGATAAAACAACTAAGAGAGTATGAAGAGAAACTAGGCTTTCATAAAAAAGAGAAAAAGATTTATGATGAACTTTTAGGACTGAGAGAGAACTTTGAACTTGAAAGACTAGATGAGATAATAGAAAGATTATTTTAGTCGAGGTGTATATGTTAGATAATTTAGGTTCTAGATTTCAAGAGGTTTTTAAAAAAGTAAGAGGACATGGAAAGTTGAGTGAGAGCAATATAAAAGATGCTCTTAAAGAAGTTAAGATGTCACTTTTAGAAGCCGATGTTAACTATAAAGTAGTAAAGGATTTTACAGCTAAGATTCAAGAAAAAGCTATAGGAACAGATGTTTTAAAGGGGATAAATCCAGGACAACAGTTTATAAAGATTGTAAATGATGAATTGATAGAACTTTTAGGTGGAACTAATGCCAGATTGACAAAAGGAGTAAGAAATCCAACTGTACTTATGTTAGCGGGATTACAGGGAGCGGGAAAGACTACATTTGCTGCTAAACTAGGTAATTACTTAAAAAAACAGGGTGAAAAAGTTCTAATGGTTGGAGCTGACGTGTACAGACCAGCTGCGATAAAACAGTTACAAGTTTTAGGAGAGCAAACAGGAATTGAGGTTTATTCAGAGCTAGATCATCAGGATGCTGTTGGAATCTGTGAGAGAGGACTTGCTAAAGCAAAAGAGCTAGGTTCTACATATATGATAATTGATACTGCTGGAAGATTACACATTGATGAAAAATTAATGGATGAGTTAAGAGATATAAAAAAAATAACTAGACCACAGGAGATTTTACTAGTAGTAGATGCAATGATAGGTCAAGATGCTGTTAACTTAGCAGAATCATTTAATAATGTTTTAAATATAGATGGTGTTGTACTTACAAAATTAGATGGAGATACTAGAGGAGGAGCTGCATTATCAATAAAAGCAGTGGTAGGAAAACCAATAAAATTTGTAGGAGTTGGAGAGAAAATTGATGATATAGAACTATTCCACCCAGAGAGACTTGTTTCAAGAATTTTTGGAATGGGAGATGTAGTTTCATTAGTTGAGAAGGCTCAAAGTGCAATAGATGAAGAAGATGCAAAGTCACTGGAAGAGAAGATCAGAACTCAAAAATTTGATTTAGATGACTTCTTAAAACAGTTACAAAATATAAAAAAATTAGGTTCACTAGGAAGTATCTTAAAGATGATACCTGGAATGGGACAGATTGGAGATTTAGCTCCAGCTGAAAAAGAGATGAAAAAGGTAGAAGCTATTATTCAATCAATGACTAGAGAAGAGAGAAAGAAACCTGAGATACTTAAAGCTAGTAGAAAACAGAGAATAGCTAAGGGTAGTGGAACTGAAGTGGCAGATATAAATAGATTGTTAAAACAATTTGAACAGATGAAAGCTATGATGAAGATGTTCAGTGGTGGTAAGATGCCTTCATTACCTTCATTTGGTGGATTTAAAGGTGGAAAATTTCCATTTTAATAACATATAAATAATTTAAAGAATAAAATATAAATAATAAAAGGAGACGTGAAATTTATGTTAAAATTAAGATTAACTAGATTAGGAGACAAAAAAAGACCTTCTTATAGAATCGCAGCTATGGAAGCATTATCAAAAAGAGATGGTAAAGCAGTTGCTTACTTAGGAAACTACTTCCCATTAGAAGATTCTAGAGTTGTATTAAAAGAGGAAGAAATTGTAAAATTCTTATTAAACGGAGCTCAACCAACTAGAACTGTAAAATCAATATTAGTTAAAGCTGGAGTATGGGCAAAATTCGAAGAAGCAAAAAGAAAATAATTAATTAGAAGAATTTTAGGGGCTTTATACTACTGTATAAAGTCCTTTTTTCTATTAGACAAGCTAATAAAGTTTTGATATAATATAGAGAAGTTCAATAAAATATAAAATAAAGGTGAAAAATGGATAAGATATTTGAACAAGTGGCTAAAGAATTAAATTTATCTACAGTACAAGTAGTTAATACAATGCAACTTTTAGATGAAGGTGCAACAATACCTTTTATAGCAAGATATAGAAAAGAGGTAACTAAGAATCTTGATGAGGTAGAGATAGGGAAAATACTAGAAACAGTTACATATCAAAGAAACTTAGAGAAGAGAAAAGAAGAGGTAATCAGATTAATTGAGGAGCAAGGAAAATTAACTGATGATATAGTGAAGGCTGTTTTTTCTGCAACAAAACTTCAAGAGGTTGAAGATATATACTTTCCTTATAGAAAGAAGAGAAAAACAAAAGCAGATATAGCAAAAGAAAGAGGTTTAGAGCCGTTTTCTGAGTATATGTTAAAAGCTAAATCAATGGAGGATTTAGAGTTAAAGGCCAAGGAGTTTTTAACTGATGAGATAGCTGATGAAAAAGAGGCTATTGAAGGAGCTATGTTGATCTTAGCACAAAATATATCTGAAACTCCAATATACAGAGAAAAAATTAGAGAGATAATGTTAACTAAGGGAATATTAGTAACTAAAGAGAGTAAAAAGGCAAGAGAGCTGGATATAAAAAAGGTATATTCAGATTATTATCAATATAGCGAACCTATAGCTAAGATACCCTCTCATAGAATTTTAGCTGTAAATAGAGGAGAGAAGGAAGATATATTATCCACTGCAATTGATTTTGATGAACAGGTAAGAGTTAGAGTAGAAAACCTAATATTGAAGGATTTTGAAAATAAAAATTTACAGGATCTATACTCAAAGATTGTTGTAGATGCTTTAGATAGATTGATATTACCAGCTATTGAGAGAGAAGTGAGAAATATTCTTACTGATAAGGCTGAAGAAGAGGCAATAGCAGTATTTAAGGATAACTTAAAAAATCTTTTAATGCAAGCACCTTTAAATGAAAAAAATATATTAGCTTTAGATCCTGGTTATAGAACAGGATGTAAAGTAGCAATTATAGATAAGAATGGATTTTATAGAGAGAAAGACGTTTTCTTTTTAGTGGCAGATATGCATAATGCAAAACAACTAGAAACTGCTGAGAATAAGATTGTTGACTATGTGAAAAAATATGAGATTGATATTATTGTAATAGGAAATGGAACTGCTTCTAGGGAGACTGAGAGCTTTGTAGCAGGAGTTATAAAAAAATACAATCTACCAGCTAAATATCTTATAGCTAATGAAGCTGGAGCATCAATATATTCAGCATCTAAAATTGCAGCTGAGGAGTTTCCAGATCTAGATGTTACAGTTAGAGGAGCTATCTCTATAGGAAGAAGAGTTCAAGATCCACTTGCAGAACTTGTAAAAATTGATCCAAAATCAATAGGGGTAGGAATGTATCAGCACGATGTCAATCAAGGAAGATTAGATGATTCACTAGATGCTGTTATAACAAATGTGGTAAACAGTGTAGGAGCTAATCTAAATACAGCTTCTTGGGCTTTACTATCACATATCTCTGGAATAAAGAAAAATATAGCTAAAAATATAGTTGATTATAGAAAAGAGAATGGAAACTTTAAAAATAGAAAAGAGCTATTAAAAGTTAAGGGAATTGGAGCTAAAGCTTATGAGCAAATGGCTGGATTCTTAGTAATAGTTGATGGAGAGAATGTACTGGATAATACAATAATCCACCCTGAATCTTATCATATAGCAACAGATATATTGACAGAAGCAGGAATTTCAATAGCTGACTACAAGAGTGATCTAAATGTAGCTAGAGAGAAATTGAAAGGTTTTGCATATGAAAAATTTGCAAAAGAGAAAGAGTATGGATTAGAGACAGTTAAGGATATCTATGAAGCGTTGATTAGAGATAGAAGAGACCCTAGAGATAGTTTTGAGAAACCACTTTTAAAATCAGATATATTGAACATAGAGAATTTACAACCAGGAATGGAGATAGAAGGAACAGTTAGAAATGTAGTAAAATTTGGTGCTTTTATAGATATTGGTTTAAAAAATGATGCACTTTTACATATTTCAGAGATTTCAAATAAATTTATAGATGATCCAAGTAAGGTATTATCAGTTGGACAGATAATTAAAGTAAGAATAAAAGATATTGATAAAGAGAGAGAGAGAGTAGGATTAACTAAGAAGGAGAAATAATTTCAATGAAGGTAAGTAGAAGTTCTCTTTTATTTAGAATGGTATTTTATAATGATATTGCAATAGTGATGGTATCAATCACTATTGCCCTCTTTTTAACTTTTACAGCATTTCAAAATATTGAGTCTAAATTTATAGATTCGGCTAGAGATAAGGTAGCTTTAATAACAAGGGCATACAGTGGTGAGATTTTAAAGTCTAAGGATGATCTTAACCAGGTAATAAGAAATGTAGGGGCTTTAGGAGACAGAAATTTTAGGAAAAATTTTACCTACACTCAACAAGCAAAGATGCTTCAAACTAGATTATTAAAGAAAAACTTTAGCATGTATAAGGATTCAAATCTATCAATAGTAGATGAAGATGGAATTGTATTGGCAGAATCAAATGAGAATCATAGAAAAACAATCATAGATCAAGTTGGATTTAAAGAGAATGTGGCTCAAAATGATGGTGAGATAAAAACTACGTATTTCTTTAAAAATGGAGATAACATATACTCTAGAACGATATTGAGATATGAGGTTGAAAGGTCGAGAAAACTCTATGTTGTATTGACTATGCCAACTAACCAAGATGTTTTAAATGCTTTAGAAGCTGTAGGAGGCTTAGGAGAAGAGGATAGTATAATACTATTAATTGATGGTAAATACATTTCCAATGGACTTAATTTTGCAGATGAGATAAGAGCAATCAAGAAGAGAGACCCAGGTAGAAATTTCATTCAAAAATTTAGTTATATTTATAAAAAGAAAGATAGCAATAAAGAGGTTTATTATATAGCTTTGACAGACCTATATGACTACAAAAATGAGTATATAGGAAGTATGGGAGTGGCTATATATTATGAAGCTATTGAGAAATTGAAAAGAGTAGTATCTTTATCAGTAATAATGATAATACTTCTATTTGTGGCAGTTAGTACAACTGTTTCAGCAAAGTTATTTGGGAATCTTTTGGAACCTTTATCTAAGATAATAGATGCAGCTGAAGAGGTAAGTAAGGGAAATTATAAGATTTTTGTGAAACCTGAGGGAGTAGATGAGATAAGAACTCTTTCAAAAAGTTTTAATAAAATGGCCGAAGATATTAGAAATAATGAGGAACAAGCAAAAAATAAAAACAAAAAGCTTTTGGGAACTTTGAAAAGACTGGATTCAATTGAAAGAATTTTGATGAATATACAGATTGAAAATGATATGACTGTAACTGTAAAGGAGATAATGTCAGCCTTTACTTCAGAGGTAGGGCTGGGCTATAGTCGTGCTATGTACTTTAGATATAGTAGAGAAGCAGATAGATTAGTAGGAGAGTTGGCAGTTATAAATAATCGTGTAAAAAGAGAGGTATTAAACAATGAAGGAAATACTTCAGGGTTTAAATTCCAAATAGCTGAATTGAATGAACTTGTAAAACTTATAAAAATACCATTTAAATCAGATAGTTTAATTGTGAAATCTCTTGTGGAGAAAAGAATAATTTTCGAAAATGATAAAGGATACAAATATAATTTAGGAAATGAATTATTTAAAAGTTTTGGAATCAATAGATTTTTGATTATGCCAATCTATAGTGAGAAGAGAAACTATGGTTGTATAGTAGTTGATTATTTTGGGAAGGATAACAACATATCTCAAGAAGAGGTTGAGTTACTAACATTGTTATCTCTAAACATAGCAATTAGAATAAAAAATAGAACTATTGAAGAGGAGAAGATCGACTTAGAAAGAGCTGTAACTACAGGAAAACTTGTGGAGAGGTTTTTTAAGAGTAGGGAGAATTCCTTTGAGAAGATGCTAGATTTTATGGAAAAGATGACTGAATATGATCAAAGTAATATTTTGCTTAAAATTCAGATTCAAGAGATAAAAAATGAGATAATCAAACTTAAGCGTGAAAAAGAGATATTGAATGAGTACATCAATGTAAAAAGTGATGAACCACTTGAAATTATAGATATTGAGGAGATAATCTCAGAAGTAATCTCTGGAGTAGAGGAAAAATTGGAGAAAATAGGGATAAATATCTCAACCTTTATTAACTATAATGGAAAGATAATAGGAAATAGAGCAAGATTAAAGAGAGCTCTATATGAAGTTATAAAAAATGCTAAAGAATCTTTTGATAAAAAAAATCAAGATAATAAAAAAATAAATATTATAGTGACAAAAGAAAAAAATGTAGATAAAATAAGAATTAATATAATCGATAATGGAATAGGAATGACAAAAGAGCAGTTAGAAAATGTATTTGAACCATTTGTAGGTTATAATGAAAACTCTCCAGGCCTAGGTCTAGCAATAGTATCAAGGATTGTGAAGGACCACCACGGAGTAATTAAGATTTTATCTCAAGAGAATGAAGGAACGGACGTAAAAATAACTTTAAATATATATAAGGAGGAGATTTTATAATGAGTGAAAAGGATTACGGAGCAACATTAAACCTTCCGAAGACAAGTTTTCAAATGAAGGCAAATCTTCCAAATAAGGAACCTAAAATTATTCAAAAATGGGAAGAAAATAAGATCTATGAAAAAGGATTAACAAAAGGTACAAAATCATTTATATTACATGATGGACCACCTTATGCTAACGGTGATATCCACATAGGTCATGCTTTGAATAAAATTCTTAAAGATATCATTTTAAAATATAAAAGATTAAGAGGGTATAATGCACCATACATACCTGGATGGGATACTCACGGATTACCTATCGAATTAAAAGTAACTGAGCAATTAGGAGATAAAGCAAAAGAGATGTCTCCATTAGAGATAAGAAAACTTTGTACAGAATATGCTTTAAAATGGGTATCTATCCAAAGAGAAGGATTTAAAAGATTAGGAGTATTAGGAGATTGGGAAAATCCATATCTAACATTAAAACCAGAATATGAAGCTAAACAATTAGAGGTATTTGGAGAGCTTTATGAAAATGGATATGTATTTAAAGGATTAAAACCAATTTACTGGTCACCAGTTACAGAAACAGCACTAGCTGAAGCAGAGATAGAGTATAAAAATGTAACATCTCCATCTATCTATGTTAGAATGGAAGCTAACTCTGATCTATTAGAAAAACTAGGATTAACAGAGCAAACTTGGGTAGTAATTTGGACAACAACTCCATGGACTTTACCTGCGAATATGGCAATATCATTAAATCCTAACTTTGAATATGGAGTATATAAAACTGAAAAAGGAAACTTAATTTTAGCAAAAGAGTTAGCCGAGAAAGCTTTTGCTGAGATGGAGATAACATCTTATGAGTTAATAAAAGAGTTCATAGGAAATGAGATTGAAAGAACAACATATAAGCACCCATTCATAGATAGAACTGGAATGATAATCTTAGGAACACACGTTACAGCTGATGCAGGAACAGGATGTGTACACACAGCTCCTGGACATGGACAAGATGACTATGTAGTGGCAACTAGATATGGTATAGAGGTAATCTCACCTATCAACAATAAAGGTGTTTTAACTGAAGAGGCAGGAGAGTTTGCAGGACTATTCTATTTAAAAGCTAACAAGGCAATAGTAGCTCATATAGAAGAGACAGGACACCTATTAAAATTAAAAAATATAGAGCACTCATATCCACATGATTGGAGATCAAAAACTCCAGTAATATTTAGAGCAACTGAGCAATGGTTCGTAAAAGCAGAGGGATCAGACTTAAGAGAGAGAGCTCTAAGAGCATTAGATGATGTAGAGTTTGTACCAGCTTGGGGAAGAAATAGAATAGGATCTATGCTAGAGACAAGACCTGACTGGTGTATCTCAAGACAAAGAGTATGGGGAGTACCAATTCCTGTATTCTATAACGAAGAGACTGGAAAAGAGATATACAATAAAGAGATCTTAGCAAGAATAGTAGAGATAGTTAGAAAAGAGGGAACAGCTGCTTGGTTAACACATACAGCAGAGGAGTTAATAGGTGAAGAGTTATTAGAGAAATATAACTTAAAAGGAGTAACTCTAAGAAAAGAGACAAACATAATGGACGTATGGTTTGACTCTGGAGTATCTCATAGATCTGTATTAGAAACTAGAGGAGAGTTATTACATAGACCAGCTGATATGTACTTAGAGGGATCAGATCAGCACAGAGGTTGGTTCCAAACATCACTATTAACATCAATAGGTTCTACTCATGATGCTCCATACAAAAAGATCTTAACACACGGATTTGTAAATGATGGAGAGGGTAAAAAGATGTCTAAATCAGTAGGAAACGTTGTAGTACCAGCTGATGTAATAAAAGTATATGGAGCAGATATCTTAAGATTATGGTGTGCTTCAGTAGATTATAGAGAAGATGTAAAAATTTCTGACAACATCCTAAAACAGATGGCAGAAGCATATAGAAGAGTAAGAAATACTGCTAGATATATTTTAGGAAACAGTAATGACTTCAACCCTGCAACTGACAAAGTAGCATATAAAGATTTAATGGAAATTGATAAATGGGCATTAAATAAGTTGGAGATTTTAAAAAGAAAAGTTACTGAGAACTATGAAAAATATGAGTTCTATAACTTATTCCAAGATATACACTATTTTGCAGGAGTAGATATGTCTGCTTTCTATCTAGATATCATAAAAGATAGACTTTATACAGAGGGAACAGACTCTCTAGATAGAAAATCAGCTCAAACAGTAATGACTGAGATACTATTAACTTTAACTAAGATGATAGCACCAATTCTTTCATTCACAGCTGAGGAGATTTGGGATACATTACCAGAGTCTTTAAAAGATGAGGAATCAGTATTATTAAGCTCTTGGTATGAAGAGAATGATGAGTATCTAAATTCAGAAGTAGAAGCAAAATGGGCAGATATTATAAAAATTAGAAAAGAGAGCAATAAGATGCTAGAAAAAGCAAGACAAGGAGAGAACAGAATAATCGGAAACTCTTTAGATGCTAAGGTAATTTTACATTTTGCAAACTCTGAAATGCAAAACTTCTTAGTGGAGAATAGAGATAGATTAGAATTAGCTTTAATCGTATCAGATGTTGAAATAGTAGATGCTATTGATGATACATTTGTAAAAGGTGAAGAGTTACAAGATCTATACATAAAAGTAGTACATGCTGATGGAGAAAAATGTGAAAGATGTTGGAAATATTCAACAGAGATTGGAAAAGATAGCAACCATCCAACACTATGTCCAAGATGTGCAGCTGTATTAAATAATAACTAGGAGAAAGTATGATATATATAGTTTTAATCTTGATACTTGTAGGTATTGATCAATTATCTAAATATTTAATAGATTTAAATATGCTAGAGGGAGAGACAATACCTATGATAAACAACTTTTTTCACATAACTTATGTAAAAAATAGAGGTATTGCCTTTGGAATGTTTCAAGGAAAACTAGATATAATAAGTGTAGCTACAATTATAGCAATTGTAGCTATTGCTTATTACTTATATAAAGAGAAAAATAAATTATCTTTTATAGAGAAGCTTGGATTTATCTATATATTGTCAGGTGCAGTTGGAAATATGATAGATAGAGCTTTTAGAGGATACGTAGTAGATATGGTAGACTTTAGAGGTATCTGGTCATATGTATTCAATGTTGCAGATGTATGGATAAATATAGGTGTAATATTTATATTGTTAGATCAATTAATTTTAAAAGGGAAGAGAGAAAAAGAGGAGGATAAGCAATGACATTTCAAGAGATAATTTTTGCTCTTCAAAAATATTGGAGTTCAAAAGGGTGTGTATTAGGAAATCCTTATGATATAGAAAAAGGAGCAGGAACATTTAACCCAAATACATTCCTTATGTCACTAGGACCAGAGCCATGGAGTGTGGCATATGTTGAGCCATCAAGAAGACCAAAAGATGGAAGATATGGAGAAAATCCAAATAGAGTATATCAACACCACCAATTTCAAGTTATAATGAAACCATCTCCATTAAATATTCAAGAACTTTATTTAGAAAGTTTAAGAGTATTGGGGATAGAGCCAGAAAAACATGATATTCGTTTTGTTGAAGACGACTGGGAATCACCTACATTAGGAGCATGGGGACTTGGTTGGGAAGTATGGTTAGATGGAATGGAAGTTACTCAGTTTACATATTTCCAACAAGTAGGAGGTTTAGAATTAGATCCTATTCCTGTTGAGATCACTTATGGACTAGAAAGAATTGCACTATACATACAAAATAAAGAGAATATTTATGATTTAGAGTGGGCACCTGGTGTTAAATATGGAGATATGAGATTCCAGTTTGAATATGAGAATTCTAAATATTCTTTTGAATTAGCAGATTTAGACAAACACTTTAAATGGTTTGATGAGTATGAAAAAGAAGCTACAAGAATACTAGATGAAGGATTAGTATTACCAGCATATGATTATGTATTAAAATGTTCTCACGTTTTCAATGTACTAGATTCAAGAGGAGCTATATCTACTACTGAGAGAATGGCATATATATTAAGAGTTAGAAACTTGGCAAGAAGATGTGCTGAAGTTTATGTTCAAAATAGAAAAGATTTAGGATATCCATTATTAAAGAAATAGAGGAGGAAGAACGTTGAGATTACTATTTGAAATTGGAATGGAAGAGTTGCCAGCAAGATTTTTGAAGCAGGCATTAAATGATTTAAAACATAATTTAGAAACAAAATTAGAAACAGAAAGAATTAAATTTGATGAGATAAAAACTTATGGAACACCAAGAAGACTTATTTTAGATGTTCATAATTTAGCTGAAAAACAGGAGGACTTAGATCTTGTAAATATGGGACCAGCTAAGAGTGTAGCTTATGTAAATGGAGAGCTATCTAGAGCAGGACTTGGATTTGCTAAGTCACAAGGTATAGAGCCTGAGCAATTAGAGATTGTAGAAACTCCAAAGGGAGAGTATATAGCTGCTAGAAAATTTATGGAAGGAAGAGAGACAAAAGAGTTATTATCAGAGATATTAAAATCTCTAGTTCTTGAGTTAAACTTCCCAAAATCAATGAAATGGGCTGATAAAAAATTAAGATTTGCAAGACCAGTTCAATGGTTCTTAGCTCTATGTGAGTCAGAGGTAATACCTTTTGAAATAGAGGGAATAACTAGCGGAAATAGATCAAGAGGACATAGATTCTTTGGAAAAGAGTTTGAAGTATCAAATATAGATGAGTACTTTACAAAAATAAGAGAAAATAATGTAATTATAGATCTAGATGAGAGAAGAGCTCTAGTAAAAGATCTAGTAGCAAAGTGTGCTGAAGAGGGAGAGCAAGTACATATAGAAGATGAGTTATTAGATGAGGTAACAAACTTAATAGAGTACCCTTGTCCTATAGTTGGAACTTTTAATTCAGATTTCTTAGAGGTACCACAAGAGGTTTTAATAATATCAATGCAAGTACACCAAAGATATTTCCCAATTTTAGATAATAATGGAAAACTACTACCTAAATTTGTTGTTGTAAGAAATGGTGTAGAGAGTTCTGATTATGTAAGAAAAGGAAATGAGAAAGTATTATCAGCTAGATTAGCAGATGCTAGATTCTTCTATCAAGAGGATTTAAAACACCCGTTAGCAGATAATGTAGAGAAATTAAAAACTGTTGTTTTCCAAAAAGATTTAGGAACTATATACCAAAAAATAGAGAGAAGTAGAGAGATAGCTAACTATTTAGTGGACGTATTAGGTTGTGCAGATAGAAGAGAAGATGTTTTAAGAACTGTATACTTAGCAAAAGCAGACCTAGTTTCAAATATGATTGGAGAGAAAGAGTTTACTAAATTACAAGGATTTATGGGAGCAGACTATGCTTTAAAATCAGGTGAAAATGAGAAAGTTTCTCTAGGAATAAAAGAGCATTACTATCCAAGATTCCAAGGAGATTTACTACCTACAGAGATGGAAGGAATTATAGCTGGTATCTCTGATAGATTGGATACTCTAGTTGGTTGTTTTGGTGTAGGAGTTATACCAAGTGGATCTAAAGACCCATTTGCTTTAAGAAGAGCAGCTTTAGGAATTGTAAACGTAATTATCAATTCAAAATTAAATATCTCTTTAAAAGCTCTTGTAAATAGATCACTAGATACTTTACAAGCTGATGGAGTACTAAAAAGAGATAGAGCAGAGGTTGAAGCAGAGGTATTAGAGTTCTTTAAACAGAGAGAGATCAATATCTTTGGAGATATGGGATTCAGTAAAGATGTAATAGATGCTGTATTAAACAGAGATTATGACAATATAGTAGAAGCATTAGAGAGAGTAAAAACTCTTGAAGCTTTTGCAAAAGAGAAGGAATTTGGAGAGCTTTTACCTGTATTAAAAAGAGTTGGAAACATCTCAAAAGATCATAGAGATATGACAGTAGATACAGCTCTATTTAAAGAGGAGATTGAGAAAGAACTATATAACTTCTCAATGAACTTAAGTGAAAAAGTGGAAGAGGCTTTAGCTAATAAAGATTATTCTAAATATTTAAAAGAGATAACTACTGGAAAAGATATAATCAATAACTACTTTGATAAAATAATAGTTATGGACAAAGATGAAACTATTAAAAATAATAGACTATCTCAACTAAGATTTTTAACTGATATCTTTAGTAAGATGGCAGATTTAAATCAAATAGAAGAAAGATAAGATAAAAGAGGATAGCTATTGTTATCCTCTTTTTTATAAAATTTTAAAATAATAGAAAGAGGAAGAGAAGATGGAGTTAGAGAAGATAGAGGAAGCTTTTAAAGCCATATTGGATGGGATAGGAGAAGATAGAGAAAGAGAGGGATTGAGAGAGACTCCACAAAGAGTTGCTCAGAGTTATTCAGAATTATTTGCAGGAATTGACAAGGATCCAAGTGAACCTTTACAGAGACATTTTTCAGTAAATAGTAATGATCTAGTAATGGAAAAATCAATAGACTTTTACTCTATGTGTGAGCACCATTTTCTACCCTTTTTTGGAACAATAGATGTAGCATATATTCCAAATGGGAAGATAGTAGGTTTTGGAGATATTATCAAAAGTATAGAGATACTAGCAAAAAGACCTCAAATACAGGAAAGATTAGGAAGTGAGTTAGCAGATGTAATATACAATACACTTGATTGCCAAGGAGTTATGGTAATAATAAAAGCAAGACATCTGTGTATGACAATGAGAGGTGCTAAAAAAGAGAATAGTCAAATAATAACTACTTCATATCGAGGAATCTTTGAACAGGATACAAATAGAAGAGTAGAGGTTTTAACTTTATTAAAATAGTGGTGATATAATGGATAAAATATATATAAATAACCTAGAGTTTATAGGATTTCACGGGGTATTTCCTGAAGAGAAGAAATTAGGACAAAAATTTTTGGTATCTTTAGAGCTTACTGTAGATACAAGAGAAGCTGGGAAAACAGGAGATTTAAGTAAATCAGTTCACTATGGGTTAGTTGCTCAAGATGTAGAAAAACTATTTCTTGAGAAGAGTGTGGATTTGATAGAGAGCTGTGCTGAAGAGATAGCAGAGATGATTTTAAAAAAATATGAGTTGGTAAAAGAGGTAAAAGTTATAGTAAAAAAACCGTGGGCTCCACTACAGATGCACTTTGAAAATGTAGCTGTAGAGATTGTGAGAAAATGGCATAGAATATATCTCTCTTTAGGAAGTAATATGGGAGAAAAGAGAGAGAATCTGTTAGAAGCTATCAAGAGAATTGGAGAATTGAAGGATACAACTATAACTAAAAAAAGTACAATACTAGAGACAGAACCTTTTGGTTATATAGAGCAGGATAATTTTTTAAATGCTTGTTTAGAAGTAAAAACACTTATGACAGCCCAAGAATTTTTGAGTTCTATTTTAAAAATAGAGTTGGAAATGGGAAGAGTGAGAGAGATAAAGTGGGGGCCTAGAATAATAGATATTGATATCTTATTCTACGATAATGAGGTAATAGGAGAGGATAATTTAGCTGTTCCACACCCTTGGATATGTGAAAGAGAGTTTGTACTAGATCCACTGGCAGAGATTGCTCCAAATTACATTCATCCATTGGAAAGAAAGAGTATCTTGATGTTAGCTAGAAAGATAAAAGAGAGTGGGGTAAAAAATGGAGATTAGGAAGCTTGAAAAATTAGAGATAAATAAGGCGTTAAAACTTGTTTGGGATGTTTTTTTAGAGAGTGAGGCATTTAACTATAATCGTTCAGGTGTCGAAGAGTTTAGAAAGTTTTTAGACTGTAGAGAATTAATTAATTCATTTGAAATATATGGAACTTATGACAGAAGAGAGTTAGTTGGAATAATTGGATTGCAAGATAGACAACACATATGTTTGTTCTTTGTAAAAAAGTACTATCAAAGAAAGGGAATAGGAAAAGAGCTTTTTCAAAAAGTACTATCTTTGACTAAGGAGAATGAGATAACAGTAAACTCATCATTAAATGCTGTAAATATCTATAAAAAAATGGGATTTACAGTTACAGATGAGGAGCAGAATATAAAAGGGATTAGATTTGTACCTATGGTATATAAAAAAAATAGAAGAGAGGTACAAGTATTAAAATGTAGAGATAAAGAGATAGAGCTTGGTAAAAAGACTTTAATAATGGGTATCTTAAATGTAACTCCTGATTCTTTTTCTGATGGTGGACAACATAATACCCTAGAGAAAGCTGTAGAACATGCCAAAAAGATGATAGATGAGGGAGTTGACATAATAGATATTGGTGGTGAATCTACTAGACCTGGATATGTTGAGATAAGTGCAGAAGAGGAGATAGATAGAGTAGTACCAGTTATAAAAAAAGTTGTTGAATTGGGGGCTATTGTTTCTATAGATACATATAAACATAGGGTAGCAAAGGCAGCTTTTGAAGCTGGAGCTCATATACTAAATGATATATGGGGATTACAATATGATAGTGGAGAGATGGCAGAAGTGGTAAAAAAATATGATGTACCAGTAATTGCTATGCACAATCAGAATGGAAAAGAGTATAGAGAGGATATAATTACAACTATGAAAAAGTTTTTTGAAAAAACTTATAAAATAGCTGAAAATTATGGAATCTCTAAAGAAAGAATCATATTGGATCCTGGAATTGGTTTTGGAAAAGGGATAGATGAGAATTTAGAAGTATTGTCAAGATTACAGGAATTAAGAGATTTAGGAAGATTACTTTTAGGTGCGTCAAGAAAAAGATTTATAGGTACAATATTGGGTGAGGTAGCCCCTGAAGAGAGAGTAGAAGGGACAGTTGCAACTACAGTTATAGGTATAGAAAAAGGTGTGGACATAGTTAGAGTTCATGATGTATTATCCAATAAAAGAGCAGCTATGGTTGCAGATAGAATTATAAGAAGATAATAGACAAAAACGGAAAAATAGTGTATACTAATAGTATAGATTGAAAAAATATTAAGGAGGTTTATAAAATGGCAATATTACATATAACAAAAGAAAACTTTGAAAAGGAAGTATTACAATCAAAAGAACCAATAGTAGTTGATTTCTGGGCATCTTGGTGTGGACCTTGTAAAGCTTTAGCACCAATCTTAGAAGAGGTTGATGGAGAGTTAGCAGGAACTGTAAAGATCGCTAAGATAAACATTGATGAAGAAGAGGAGTTAGCAGCTCAATTTAGAGTTATGAGTATACCTACTCTATTACTTTTCAAAAATGGAGAAGTTACAAATAAATTAGTTGGACTTTCTTCAAGAGAAGACGTTATAGATTTTTCAAGATCATAATAAAAGTAAAATAAATTAATTAAAAAAGGAAAAAATTACTGAAATTGAAAAGTAATTTTTTCCTTTTTTTATAAAGTAAACCACTTGCTGAGTGAGTGGTCAAAGGAAGTGGAAGGCTATGCATAAATAAAATCCTTTGATATAATAAAAATAGGTTTGCCGACCAATTAAATTAATTAAAGGAATGAAAAATAATAGTTTAGCATATATGTATGTTAGTAAGTATTCCACCAAAATTAAGTGTATCATAAATGTAAAAAACTTAGTCAAAAATAGTGTTAAATAAATATGAAATTATAATCATGAAAAATGTTTATCTTTATAGAAAAAAATGGTAAAATAGATAATAATGGATAAATAGGAGGAAGATATGTTATTATATTTTTCAGTTGGTGGATTTTGTTCTTTTAAAGAAATACAAGATTTATTTTTAACAGCTTATTTAGGTACTAGATTAAAAAATACTAAATATGAAAAAAATTTTTATATAGATAAAACTAATAGAGTAATGAAATCAGCTATTATATTTGGAGCTAATGCTTCTGGAAAAACAAATCTTATATTAGGTTTAGAGAGGTTAAAAGATATTATTTTTAATGGAATAAATCTTCCTAAAGATTTTAATGAAAAAAATTTAAATTATGATTCTAATACTATTAAATTTGAAATTGGAATTTTAGATAAAAAAGAAAATACATATGATTACTCTATTGAATTTAATAAAGAAAATCTAATATATGAAAAATTAGAGTGTAATGATAAGATAATCTATGAGTTTAAAAATGATACTCTTTTTTCTAAAAAACTTCCTAAAGAAGTTAATAAAATTTTTTCTATCATATCAACAGAAACTATTTTAAAAAAATTAAGAGATTTTCAATTAGAAGAAATTAATAATTTTATTTTATCTTTAGAAAATGTAAAAATCAAAAGAAATAAAGGAATAAATTATGAAGCTAAAGATACTCCAAATCTTATTAATGAAAATATAAAATTAAGATTGGAAGATAAAAAAGAAGAAGTGTTACAAATTATAAAATTATTAGACTATACTATTGAAGATTTAAAATTTGAAAAGCTTGGAACTGCTAATAATGAGATTGTATATGATATGTACTTTTTAAGAGAAAGAAGTAAAAATAAATTTTATTTAGGAAATGAATCTGAAGGAATAAGAAAGATAATAAACTTAATGCTTGATTTATTAGAAGTTTATGAGGGTAAAACTATTATAATTGATGAATTAGATTCTTCTATCAGTACTATTTCTTTAATTAAATTATTTAATAATTTTATTAATGTAGATAATAATATAAATGGACAATTAATAGTTACTTCACATAACCTTTTCCTTTTTGATAATAATATTTTTGAACCTCAACAGATATATATTGTAAATAAAAAAGAGAATTTATCATCAGAATTATACTCTTTATCAGAATTTAAAATAAGAAGTGAAAAAGAAAATTTATATCATGATTTTCTAAAAGGAAAATATGGTGGTATAAATGGCTAAGAAGAGAATAGATAAAAGAGGAACTAGAGAACCATTAATAAGAATTAAATTTCTTGTAGAAGGAGCTACAGAAAAATTTTATTTTAAAGAATTGTTAAAAGATGAAGGATATTCACTTCATTTAGATATTGATAATATTAATGGAGGAGGATATTTTGCTTTTACTAGAGAGCTTAATAAAAATAAGTCTTTATATGATATAGTTATAATAATAGCTGATTTAGATAGAGCAAGTGCTCATACAGGAGAAAAAGAAAAATTATTTGATTTGATTACTTTATTAGAAAAATTAAATATAAAAAATAATATATTTTTAACATATAAAAATATTGAAACTTGGCAAATAGCAACATTACCTTATAAAGTGAATGATTTAGCTTCTGAATTGGGATATAGTGGCAAATCTAAAGGTAAAGAGGATATTTACCAAAGATTAGTAGCTAAGGGAGCTATCTATACAATAGCTAAGAAAAAATTTAAAGAAAATAATCTTTATTATTTGAAAAAAGGATTAAATAAAGGTATTTTTAAAGAAGAAAATATAATGAAAGTTCAAAGTAATTTAACATATTTATTAGAATATTTAAAAGATGTTTTAAATATTGAATTTAATATTAAATAAAAAATTAAAGAGGCTAAATATACAGTTATTTAACCTCTTATTGTTTTTTATATATTATAGGAAGTGAGCTCCGATTTTAGCAAACTCTGCTACCATCTCTTCAGGCCAAATAGAAGCTTGAACCTCTCCAATATGAAGTTTTTCTAAGAAGAACATACATATTCTAGATTGACCAATTCCTCCTCCAACTGTATATGGAAGCTCTTTTGCAAGTAGAGATTTATGGAATGGAAGTTCTTTTCTCTCCTCTTTTCCATCAAGTTTAAGTTGTAATTGAAGAGTCTCTTCACTAACTCTGATTCCCATAGAAGATAGTTCAAAACCTTGCTCTAATATAGGGTTCCATACTAAGATATCACCATTTAATTCCCAGTCATCATAGTCAGGAGCTCTTCCATCATGTTTTTTTCCAGATTTTAAAGTTTTACCAATTTGAGATATAAATACAGCTTTATATTTTTCACAGATAGCATTCTCTCTCTCTTTAGGTGTAAGTTCAGGATATGCATCTTCTAGCTCTTGTGAAGTTATGAAGAATATATTTTCAGGAAGTTTAGTTGAGAATACAGGATACTCTCTATTGATAAACTCCTCTGTTTTTCTAAGAGCTTTATATATATTACTAACAATATCTTTTAAAGTTTTTGTAGTTCTCTCCTCTTTGTTTATTATAAGCTCCCAGTCCCATTGGTCAACATACATAGAGTGGATATTATCTAAATCCTCATCTCTTCTAATAGCATTCATATCAGTATATAATCCAGTGTGAACAGGAAATTCATATCTTTTTAAAGCCATTCTTTTCCATTTAGCTAGAGAGTGAATAATTTGATACTCCTCCTCTTTATCCCAGTGAGTGTCAAAGTTAACAGGTCTTTCAATTCCACTTAAGTCATCATTTAATCCAGAAGATTTTCTAACATATAGAGGGGCAGAAACCCTAGTTAGATTTAATTCATAAGCTAAGGCTCTCTCAAAAAAGTCTTTTACTTTTTTTATGGCAACTTCAGTTTCAAATAGATTTAATTTACAATCATATTGTTTAATCATTTTTATCACTCCTTAAAAATTATTATATAAAATAAAAAGCCATTCGGTGTACCCGAATGGCTTATCTTTACAAACAAGGTCGGGTACAAATCGTTTAAGTGAAAAAGGATTTGTACCACAAGTAGAAAAATCTACTTAAGTCCAAACCTCGACATATTATTATTATTATTAAATTGTGCAGTATATTTTATTGAAAAAATCTTCATCTCTGCCTCCAATATTATCTAAAATGGGATTAAATTAAAACTTATGTATTTAGAATACTATTTTTTAATTTAAAAGTCAAGAAAAAATTAAAATTTCTTTTTATTTTTTTAGAAATTAAAAAGAAGTTATAAGAACTTAGCCCTTATAACTTCTATACTAAACTATCTATTTAAAGCTTTTTTTAACTCTTCAACTTTGCTAGTTTTTTCCCAAGGAATATCTAGATCAGTTCTTCCAATATGTCCAAATGCTGCTAGATCTTGGTATTTAAATTTTCCACTTCTTAATTCTAGAGATTTTTCAATTCCTCTTGGAGTTAAGTCAAATACATTTTTTACAGCTTCTGCTAACTCAATTTCGCTAACTTTTCCTGTTCCAAATGTATCTACCTTTACAGAAGTAGGTTCTACTACACCTATTGCATAAGATAATTGAACTTCACACTTATCAGCTAAGTCAGCAGCTACTATGTTTTTAGCTACCCATCTAGCTGCATATGCTGCAGATCTGTCAACTTTTGAAGGGTCTTTACCAGAGAAAGCTCCTCCACCATGTCTAAAGTATCCTCCATAAGTATCAACTATTATTTTTCTACCTGTAAGTCCAGTATCTCCGTGAGGTCCTCCGATTACAAATCTTCCAGTAGGATTGATGTGATATTTTTTAACATCAGCTGGATTTAAGTTATATGACTCTAATACAGGTTTTATAACTTTTTCAATAACATCAGATTTTATTTGCTCTTGAGTTACATCAGGATTGTGTTGTACAGAAAGAACTATTGTATCAACGTGAGCAATTTTACCATTTTCATCATAAGCTAAAGTAACTTGTGACTTAGCATCAGGTCTTGCCCAGTTAAGCTCTTTACTTCTAGTCATTCTAGTTAATTTAACTAGGATCTCTCTTGCTAAAACTAGAGCTAAAGGCATTAATTCAGGAGTTTCCTTAACTGCTCCTCCAAACATTATTCCTTGGTCTCCAGCTCCACCAACATCTACACCCATAGCAATATCAGGAGATTGAGAGTGTATAGCATTTAAAACACCACAGTTAGAGTCAAATCCCATTCCCTCTTTATATCCGATTTCATCAATTTTACTTCTAACGATATCTTGAATATCAATGTATGTAGAAGTAGTTATCTCTCCACCAACTATAACTTGACCAGTAGTACAAAAAACTTCACATGCTACTCTAGAATTAGGATCATCAGCAAGACAAGCATCTAATACAGCATCAGATATTTGGTCAGATACTTTATCAGGGTGACCAGGTGATACAAATTCAGATGTGAAATAAGTTAAATTTTTCATTAAATTTCCCTCCTAAAATTAAACAAAATACTATAAAAAAATCCCTTCACCTAGGAGATGAAGGGAATAAAGTTCAGACCTATATTCTCAGCCATCTACCAGGAGTTAGCACCACACTTAAAAAGCAGGTTGCTGAGATGTCATAGGGCCAGTCCCTCAATCTCTCTTGATGGGTTACATTTTAATTTTCAAATTATTATATCATTAAATACTAAAAAAATCAAGATTTATTTTTTTAGTATTCCTAAAGGTTTACCTAAAGGTAAAAACTCTCTACCAAAAGTTTTATTTAAAACATTTGCTGCTGAACCATAGAAAGAGAATAAAGCTATTGATAATTCAGCTATTGCAGCTAATAGGTGTGTAGCGTGATAAGCTATTCCTAAAGAAGAAAGAGTTAACCCTAAAAATAAAAGATCTATAAAAATAAAGATAATTAATAGAGTTTTATTAGTTTCTATTGCTCCAATAGTCATATATATTGTGAAAATTAAATAACCTAAAAATACAAATGCAAAAGCTTTAGGATCAGCTGCAGCTTTCATTCCTTCTCCAAAAACTCCCAATTGAATCATCCAGCTCATAGCCATACCAAACCAGAAAAAGGCATATCCACCAAAAGCAGTAGTACCAAAAACATTACCATGTTTAATATCATTTAAACATGCAATAAGTTGAACAAAAGCTCCTAAAAATACAGCCCAAGGTACCACTAAAGATACTCCACTAACAATTCCAAACTTATTAGCTGATGCAACTAAAGTTACAATTGCAAGTCCAAAAAGTCCTAGTGCAGAAGGATCTGCAACTTCGTGTTTAACATAATTAATTTCTTTCATTTAACTCTCCTTAATATAAAATTTAAATACAAGGAGTATTTTATCTATTTTTCCAAATATTGTCAATAAAATAATGAAATTAATTACAAAATAATGAAAAACACTATCTTTTTATCTGTTTTATAACATCAAGTATAGAACCATCTCTATATTGTACAAGAGCAACTATTTTATCTTCAAACTCTAATGGCTCCTCTTTTCCAGTCATATTTTCAGCAATCTCTTTTAACTCTTCAATAGTTTTTATAGGAAGCTTAGAGTTTTTAAATCTCTCAACTAGATCTTTTCTCAATGGGTTTATAGCTATACCTCTTTCAGTAACTAAAACATCAACAGTTTCACCAGGAGTAGTAATAGTAGTTATTCTATCTTTTACAACAGAGATTCTAGCATTGACAAGCTGAGAAACTATGATACAAAGTTTTGAACCTGCAGCAGTGTCACTATGACCTCCAGATCCTCCCATAATCACTCCATCAGATCCTGTAGTAACATTGACATTGAAATTTGTATCCATCTCAGTTGCTCCAAGGATTACCACATCTAATTTATTGACAATCGCCCCTTTATTATTTACATTAGCATACATAGAGGCTGACATTTTTATATGGTTAGGATTTTCTTTAGCTGATTTGATTGCATTTAAATCAAAACATTGCACATCAAATAGAGCTTTAAATAACCCCTCTTTGTACATATCAACAATATAACCAGTAATTCCACCAGAAGCAAAGCTACCAACTATATTTTTACTTTTCATAAGGTTTTTAATTTCAGCAGCAACTGCAAGGGAGATCCCACCAGCTCCAGTTTGAAAACTCATTCCATCTTTTAAATATCCAGACTGCTCAATAAATTTAGCAGCTAGATCAGCAATCTTAAGTCCAATTGGATTTTTAGTAATCTGTGTTGTTCCAGAGACAATTCCTTTTGGGTCACCAATAGCATCAACTACAAGGACATAGTCAATAAGAGTTTGATTGATTTCAATAGTTGTATTTGGAAACTCAACCAAATTATCAGTTATAGCCACAACTATATTTGCATTTTCTACATCAGAGTGAGCATATCCCAAAGCACCACAGGCTGATTTTCCATCTACCCCATTGATATTTCCATATTCATCAGATGTAGGAGCAGCAACAAAGGCGATATCAATTTCAACTTCACCACTCTCCATAATTCTAGCTCTTCCACCATGAGTATGCATAACAGCAGGTTTTTCTAATTTTCCATCAGATATAGCTTGAGCTACAGGTCCTGAAATATATCCAGCATATATCTGTGTAATAACTTTGTTTTCAATGTATTCTACAAGTGGTTTATGACAAGGGAAGATAGAACTTGCCATCAAAGTGATATCTTTATATCCTCTTTTAGCTATCTCTTCCATTACAAAATTTAAAACGTAATCTCCATTTCTTAAGTGATGATGAAATGAGATTTTCATACCATCTTTTAATGGAAGTTGATCTAGTAAACTGTTTAAATCATAAAAAAGTTTGTTAGTTTCAGGCGTTGCAACCTTGAAGGTATGGTTTCTTTTAATTTCACCATCTCTTTTTTTTAGGTATCCATCATAATGAGTAACTTCTCCATATCCATCTATAAAATCAGGAATCTCTCTTCCTAAAATATTTTTCATCAAAAACATCCCCCTTTAAAATTAATCAATAAGCCCCATTAATTTAGCTGTGTCTAAAGTTTGTATAGCCCGAGTGATGATAGGAAGATCCACCATTTTTCCATCTAAAGAGAACACACCAAGCCCCTCTTTTTCAGCCTCTTCTTTGGCTGAGATAACTCTTTGAGCATAATTGATCTCTGATTCAGAAGGAGCATAAGCCTTATGAATAATATCAATCTGTCTAGGATTTATGCTCAATTTTCCAGTGAAACCAAGTGTCTTTGCTTTTAAAGTATCTGCTAAAAGTCCATCTTGATCATTGGTATCAGTGAAGGGAGTATCTATAGCATCAACTTTACAAGCTTTACAAGCGTTTACAATCTTTGTTCTAGCATAGAGTAATTCATCTGAAGTTTTTGTTCTCTTAACTCCAAGATCTACAGCTAGATCCTCTCCACCAAGTAGGACAGAGATAACTCTAGGACTAGCTTTGATTGTTTCATATACTTTTTCAACTCCATAAGTTGTTTCAACTAAGGGGTGTATCTTAATAGTTCCATTTTCCATCCCCTCTTCACTCTCTATTTTTGTTAATTTTTTATCTAAAACAGTAATGTCTTCGGGACAAGCTTTAGGCAGAAGTATAGCATCAGGTTTTAGTCTAGCAATTACATCAATATCTTTTTCAGCAAAAGATGTAGATAGAGGATTTATTCTGACAACTACTTCAATATCATCATAGTTTATAGTTTTTAAAGCTTCACTGATTAGGACTCTGGCTGCATCTTTTTCCCCAAGAGCAACAGCATCTTCCAAATCAAAGATTACAGCATCTGCCCCAAAGACAGTGGCTGTTTGTAACATACCAGGATTGTTTCCTGGCATAAATAACATAGTTCTTCTCAATTTCACAACAAATCACTCCTTATTTTGCAAGTCCTCTATTTACAGCAGTTTCAATACGTGCTCTGATAGTGAAATCAAGAGCCCCTTTATCCTGTGCTTGAACTTGAACATTTTTAACTCCAAGATCCAAAAGTTTTTCAGTGATAACTTTTTTTATATGATTTCCAAATTGCTTTTCAACACTGCTTTCTAACTCGATCTCTATACCATTTTCTCCAGGAGCAAGAATTATAAAGATATCATTAGATTCCAATGTTCCACATCTACTTATTTTATTTATAGTCATTGTTTCACCTCAAAATATTATAAAGATAAGAAGGTAGTAACAAACCACCTTCTTACTAAAATTCTCTATTAAAAATACTATTTTTTTGCTCTTCTATTTACTAGGGCTTCCACTCTTGCCATCTCATTGAAAACTATCATAAATCCTTCATCAACACCCATTCCAGGTTTAGCAAGTACTTGTAAAGCTCCACAAGCCATTCCAATATTTGTTGTTATCTCAGCTGATCTGTTAGTTTCGTTACAAGTTCCACCACAGTAAGAACCTATTCCCACTTTATTGCAGTAAAGTATAGCATCAGCTATATTATTTACTCCACCTAAATCTGGAGTTTTTATTTGAACTACGTGACCAGCTTTT
This sequence comes from Fusobacterium sp. SYSU M8D902, assembly GCF_040199715.1. Taxonomy (NCBI): domain Bacteria; kingdom Fusobacteriati; phylum Fusobacteriota; class Fusobacteriia; order Fusobacteriales; family Fusobacteriaceae; genus Fusobacterium; species Fusobacterium sp. SYSU M8D902. Next base: position 74,602 of record NZ_JBEFNA010000001.1, on the reverse strand, counting down.
TTATCAGCAAAAAGTTTAATATCCTCTAGAGTGTTACACCATTCATCTGCAACTAACTCTACCTCAATACCTCTTCTATCAACTTCTGCTGTTAGGGCAGCTAGAGCTTCAATCTGTTTATCTCTATCTTCAACGTCCATAGGACCTTCAATTCTTAATTTAAATGGTTTAGCAGCTTCTACTAATGTAGAGATATAATCTGCCATTTTTGTAGTGTCACAATCAAATGCTGCACCAATAGTTCCATATACATCTATATGGAATATAGGGTAGTATTCAGGGTTAACTCTCTTAGCAATTATTCTATCTCTCAACCATTTTACATAATCAAGCAATATCTCTCCTCTTTCACCTAATTTTTCCTTAACATTATTGATTAGAGCGTGAGGAAGTACATCAGCTCCCTTGATTATCATTTTGTCAGCATTTATATATCTATCATCACCAGATTGAGTGAATATAGGTCTTTTTGAAATTTCGATCCCTGTATTATAATCAGCTTGAATTACTTCAGCCATAGTAACCTTTCTAGCTTTAGCTACAGCATCTAAAAGAGCTTGAGTTATTCCATATCTGATAGCTGTATGTAATCTTTTTCCATCGATACTCATTGAGTCAAACTCTTCAGCTAAAGATTTAAAATTATCTAATTCTCTACCTATTAGTTTAGGTGCTATTTCATTTTCAATAACTGGGATAAAATCTTTTGCTAGAAATAGAGGATCTCTTCCACCAGCTCCAGAATATTGAACAGCAGCACAATCTCCAAAAGCAACTTGTCCATCTTCCAAAATCAATTGTACAGAGATAGATTCTCCAGATTGTCTAATACTCTCAAATCCTGAAGTAACAGAATCTCCAAGATAAAACATTCCGTCATGTTTAGCTCCTAATTTTATAGCTCTTTGGTCATCAAAGTAGAAACCTGTTTTTCCTGCAGAACAAACAACATCTATAATTTTCATAATATATTCCTCCTACTCTTTAATAGATAAATTTTAAACTAACTTTATTTTTCAGGTCTTCCAATTAAAGTTCCTTTACCAACAGCAAAGATATCATCTACTGTCATTTGGAAAGTTACTGGTCTTCCTTCAAATCTTCCTCTTTCTTCCAATTGTGCTAAGTTAAATTCAGCTAACTCCTTGCTTAATGGAACATTTCCAAGAGATAGATATCTTACTTTTCCAACATTATCTCTAGCTGGCATCATTTTTCCAGCATTGTATATAGAAGGAGCAAATGGAACATCTAAAACACCTTGTTCAAAAGCTTTAACAATTCCAATAGCCCAATCTCCATCTCCTAATTCAAATACCTTATCTAGGATACATTTTGTTTCAGCTTTTATAATTTCAATCTCTTTTTCTAATTCTGGAGAAGATGATAACTGTTGTCCTTTAAGTAAGTTAAGAACCATTTTTGTAGCTCTAATACCAGCAGCATTAGCCTCTTTAGTAGGTACTCCAATAGCTTCGTGTGGGGTTTTAACAATGACCTTTGTAGCTCCAGAAAGAGCTGCAGCAGTGGCACCGTTAGAGATTACTCCAAAGGCTTTAGCCTCATCTTCTGGGAAACCTCCCATCCATTGATGGAATACTGTTGTCAACTGTACATCTTCGTAACCAAAATTTTTGAAGTACTCTTGAGCTTGTGATTCTAGAGCTCTTACAGCAGCTACGTCTTGAATTAGATTTCCACACTGACCATATCCTAAAGTAAGATTTTTAACCCCCTGTTCAGCAGCCATTAATCCTTCAAGTATCCCAATAGCATTTGACATTGAAGGAGGAACTAAAGTTCCAGTTAAAGGTCCAAATGGCTCTCTATTGATAGAGACACCATGCTCTTCATACCAACCAACAAGTCTATCAACATATTGCCAATACATAAGAGTTTTTTCAATTGATACAGATTTAGCATAAGGAACGTTATAGCTAATTCCACCACCTTCATCAGATGTAAAACCAGCAGCAAGCATAATCTCTGAAAGAAGTCTAGCATCAGGAGTACCGTGTCTTAATTGTAGAGGTAGATTTGTAGCTTCAACCACTCTTCTACATCCACTAACTCCGTGATTGACACCAGGAAAACCATTTAAAAGAGATCTACCAGCTTTTTTAGACTCCTCAATACCTTTTTCACAGTTTTCATATTTATTTTGTCTAGTGTAAGAATCTATAGTAGAAGGAAGTAGATCTGCTCCTCCTTCGCTATCTAAGAAATTTAAAAGCTCTATATGTTGATCTATTAGAGCAACTCCAGCTCTTGGTTGAGCCAATGTAATACCTTCATTTTTAGCATTAAGTAACTTTTTAGAGAAATTTTTTGATTCAGGCAATGATTTATGGTATCTAACTGCCTCTTCTAAATCTACATCTTTTCCTGTAGGCCAAGTACTTAAAACTTCCTTTCTTATTTCAAAGAACTCATCTTCAGTCCACTTACTAAATCTCAACTTCATATGTAATTAATCCTCCTTATTATTCCTAAAATTAGAACTTAAACTTTGACTAAATATTTTTTCATTATTCTAATAGCTATATTTGGATACTCTTGAGCAAGCAATCCCATAGCTGATAAGATGTAACTTTTATCGATTAAAAATTTAGGATTTACAGGTTTTAGATGGATTGGATCATCCTCTTTAAAATTACCTGACTCCAAAATTTTCGAAGGATTTTCACTGTGGACTATAACCCCTCCTGTTCCAATAACATAAGGTGTTTCAGTAAGATCCTTTCCTGTTAAGTTAAACATAGTTCCCATTGGAGTGTATACACACTCTAACTCACCACAATGTCTAGTCATTGCCAATTCAGTAGCTACTTTTGCCATAGCTTCATCAAATTTGAACTCTTCATCTGTCTGTGGTGTCATCTTTATATGATCGTGTCTATATTGACAACTTTTATTTATATCTATATCTTTTAGTGAGGAATCTAGATAATGTTTTATTTTATTCTCACCAGAAGCTTCCAATAGAGCTAGAGCTGAGTATCTCATTCCCAAATCTCCCTCAACAGTTCTCTTAGCGTAAGGTTCTATAAGCCCTTTAATTATCATAGATGGCTTAGTGGGCTCACCTTTGGCAATAGAGTGTATATCAGTAGTAGCACCACCGATATCTACAACTATTAGATCTCCTAATCCCTCTTCATTGTTAGTTCCTTTAGCTAAGATTTCAGCAGCTTTTAAAACAGCAGCAGGAGTAGGCATCAAAATTCCCTGAATAAACTCTTCAGCACTTTTCATACCCTTAGCTTCTACAATTCGACTCATAAAAACTTTTCTGATCTCCTCTCGAGAAGGATCCACGTTCAATTTATTGAAGAAAGGCATAACATTTTCAGTGATATAATAATCAAGTCCAGCTTGATTAAAAACACTTTCAATCTCATCAATAGCTGATTTGTTACCTGCTACTACAATAGGGATTTTAACATTGTGCTCAGCTAACATCTTAGCATTGTGAATGATACACTCTTTATTTCCACCATCAGTTCCACCAGCAAGTAGAATGATATCCAATGGAGTGTTAAGAATCTCTTCCAACTCCTTGTGATTTAGTTCATATGCATATGTCTTTATAACTCTAGCACCAGCACCTAGGGCAGATTTTTTAGCAGCCTCAGTAGTGAGTTCTGGAACTAAACCGATAGCTATCATCTTTAAACCACCAGCTGCAGAGGAGCAAGCAGTCTTATTAACAAAGTTTATAGAGTTAAAATCAACTATTTTATTAATTTCAAATTTTAATTTTTCAAAGGCTTTATTAAAGCCAACCATTATGTTATCTTCAATGGTAGTGATATCCTTTGCAGTAGCTAGGATAGTCTCATTATCAAGATCAATAGCTGTCAATTTAGTATATGTACTTCCAAAATCAATAGCTAAGTAAACATTCATAATATCACTCTCTTTAATTAGGTTAAATAAGTCCTAAATCTTTTTTTAGATCCTCAGTTGTATCTTCGATAGGAGTACCAGGCTTATATACTTTGTCAAATCCCATTGCTTTAAATCTCTTTTCAACATCTTCCCAAACCTGTTTTCCAACCACAATATTACCACCAACATAAAGGAGGATATTATCTAATCCAGCCTCTTTACATTTTTCTCTCATTCCTTGGCAATCTAATTCACCATGTCCATAAAGAGAAGAAACGATTATTGCATCAGCGTTAGTTTCAACAGCAGCATTAATAAAATCTGATTGAGGAGAAAGAACTCCAACATTAATGACTTCAAAACCATTAACCTCTAAAACGTGATGAATTATTTTATTTCCAACTGCGTGACAGTCTGAACCAATGACTCCAATAACAACTTTTTTCCCATTTTTTCTCATGAAAAAATTCCTCCTTAAGTGTTTTATATTTAAACCTTTGATAATAATATACAACATTTAGACAAAAAATCAACAATTATTAAAAAAATGAATCGTTAACATTTAAGAATTTAATTATATATATTTAGATTGGTTTTTTTTAAATCTTATTTTCAGCTAGAAAAAAATTTTAGAAAAAATATTAGATAAAAAATAGTATAAATTAAATAAATATTTAATATAAAAAAAAGGAAAATAAAAACAAAAATAACCTAAAAAAGTCCAAATTTTATATACTATTAATTGATTTTTTAGAAATTATATGATATAATAACTTGAATAAAGTAGTAAACTAGTTTTTTAAGGAGGGAGTGGGTGAAAATATCCACTCCCTATTTAATAGAAGTTTTAAAAATTGAGAAAAGAGGTGAAATTATAATGGCAAAGTTGGATGACAAGCAGCTAGTGGAGAAGATAGAGAGTATTGTAACTCCCGTAATAGAGGAGATGGGGTTATCTCTTGTAGATGTAGAATATATGCAAGATGGCGGATACTGGTATGTAAGAGTATATGTTGAGAACTTAAATGGAGAGATAACACTAGAGGATTGTGCTGCTATTAGTGGAAAAATTGATGAAGATATAGATAAGTTAATAGAGCAGAGATTTTTCTTAGAAGTTTCTTCACCAGGAATTGAAAGACCACTAAAGAAAATAGAGGATTTCATTAGATTTCAAGGGGAGAAGATAAAAGTAAGTTTAAAACACAAGGTTGAAGATAATAAAAACTTTGAAGGTATCATAATCAAGTGTGAAAACAATGTAGTATTTTTAGAGTTAGAAGCAGAAAAAGTATTAGAGATTCCTTTTACAGAGATTAGAAAGGCTAATCTTGTTTATGAATTTGATGAGTTTTAAAGAAGTTTTCAGGAGGGTAGATAATGAAAAGTAAAGATGCGAAAGTATTTTTAGAAGCTTTGGAAGAGTTAGAAAAAGAGAAGGGGATAAGCAAAGAAAATCTTCTTTTAACTGTTGAACAAGCTTTATTAGCAGCGTATAAAAAGAACCATGGAGAAGAGGAGAACGTAGAGGTTGTAATAGATAGAGAAACAGGAGATGTTAAGATCTATGAGATAAAAACTGTAGTTCCTACTGAGGACCTTTATGATGCTGCTGTTGAAATCTCTTATGATGATGCATTAGAGATAAAGAAAAGAGTAAAAATTGGAGAAGTTATAAGAATAGAAGTTAACTGTGAAGAGTTCAGAAGAAATGCTATTCAAAACGGAAAACAGATCGTTATTCAAAAAGTAAGAGAAGCAGAGAGAGAGTATGTTTATGATAGATTTAAAGTAAAAGAGCATGATATCATAAATGGTATTATCAGAAGAATAGACGAAAGAAAAAATGTATTCATAGAGTTTGATGGTGTAGAAGCTGTTTTACCACCAATAGAACAGTCACCAGCAGATACATATAGAGTTGGAGAGAGAATTAAAGTTTATTTAGCAGAAGTTGAAAAAACTAACAAATTCCCTAAAATAGTAATTTCAAGAAAACATGAAGGACTATTAAGAAAGTTATTTGAATTAGAGATTCCTGAGATCACTTCTGGTCTAATAGAGATTAAAGCAGTGGCAAGAGAAGCTGGATCAAGAGCAAAAGTAGCAGTTTACTCAGCAGATGCTAATATCGATACTGTTGGAGCTTGTATAGGTCAAAAAGGATTAAGAATTAAAAACATAGTTAATGAACTAAATGGTGAAAAGATAGATATCGTTATCTGGAAAGAGTCAGTTGAAGAGTTTGTATCAGCTGTTTTAAGTCCAGCAAAAGTTGTAAGTGTTGATGTATTTGAAGAGGAAAACACTGCAAGAGTAATCGTTGACAATTCACAATTATCACTAGCAATAGGAAAAAATGGACAAAATGCAAGACTTGCAGCAAAATTAACAGGAATGAGAGTAGACATTAAAACTGCAAATAGTGTTGAAGAGGGAGAGTAAGTTGGATACTACTATTATTCATGAAAGAACTTGTCTTATATGTAAGGAGAAAAGAGAGAAGAAAGATCTTTTTAGACTTACAAAAGTAAGCGAAGATAGGTATGGTTTTGATGAGAAACAGAGATCACAAAGTAGGGGATACTATATTTGTAAATCTCACGAATGTTTAAAAAGATTAGCTAAGCATAAAAAAATAAAAATGAGTGCAGATGATTTAATGAAAATGTTAAATCACTTAAAAAAAGGTGAAAAGGACTATTTAAATATTTTGAAGGCAATGAAGAACTCACAAACTTTATCTTTTGGAATGAATATGGTTTTAGAAGAGATAGAACATACACATTTTTTAGTTCTTGCAGAAGATATAAGTGAAAAAAATGAGAGAAAACTTTTAGTAAAAGCAAAAGAATTAAATATAAAATTTGTATATTTTGGAAATAAAAATCAACTTGGTGAAATTTTTGGAAAAGAAGAAGTTAGTGTAATTGCTGTAAAAAGTAAGAAGATGGCCCGTGGACTCATAGATTAACCTATAAAATAGGAGGTATCTTGATGAAAAAAAGAGTACATGAGTTAGCAAAAGAGTATGAGATAAATAGTAACGAATTTCTAAACTTGCTAAAAGATGAGATTAAGTTAGAGGTTACATCAATTTTATCAGGAGTAAATGAGAAGGATATTGAGAGGGTAAGAGAGTATTTTGAAAGAAAAGTAGCCCCAGAAAAAGATGAAAAAGGGGGAAAAGGAGTAGCTTTGAATAAAAAACTATTAGAAGAAGACGAGATTTTTGAAGAAGAGATGACTTCAAAAAAAGCAAAGAAAAGTAAAAAAAGTAACAACAGTAAAGATACAGTTGAAAACAGTGAAGATGATAAAAGAAAGAAAAATAAAAAGAAAAAGGGTAGAAGAACAGATTTCGTAATGAAAACTGTTGAGGCTGCAGGTTCTGAAACAATAGAAGAAGATGGAATGAAGATAATAAAAATCAGAGGTGAGATCACTTTAGGAGATTTCGCTGAAAGATTAGGAGTATCAAGTTCAGAGATAATTAAGAAACTTTTCTTAAAAGGACAGATGTTAACAATAAATAGCCCACTATCTATTGACATAGTAGAAGAGATAGCTATGGACTATGATGCATTAGTTGAACAGGAAGAGGAAATTGAATTAGATTTTGGAGAAAAATTCGCTCTTGAATTAGAGGATAGAGATGAAGATTTACAAGAGAGACCACCAGTAATCACAATAATGGGACACGTTGACCATGGAAAAACATCATTACTAGATGCAATTAGAGCAAGTAATGTAGTACAGGGAGAAGCTGGAGGAATCACACAGAAAATAGGAGCATACCAAATTGTAAAAAATGGAAAGAAAATAACTTTCGTAGATACTCCTGGACACGAAGCTTTTACTGATATGAGAGCTAGAGGAGCACAAGTAACTGATATAGCAATATTAGTAGTTGCTGCAGATGATGGAGTTATGCCACAAACAATAGAGGCATTATCTCACGCAAAAGCTGCAAATGTACCAATAATAGTAGCAGTAAACAAAATAGATAAGCCAGAAGCAAACCCTATGAGAGTAAAACAAGAGTTAATGGAACATGGTCTTGTTTCAGTAGAGTGGGGAGGAGAGACTGAGTTTGTTGAAGTATCAGCAAAACAGAAATTACACCTAGATGATCTATTAGATACAATACTTATTACAGCAGAGATTTTAGAGTTAAAGGCTAACCCAAGAAAGAGAGCTAAAGGTGTTGTACTAGAGTCAAGACTAGATCCAAAAGTTGGACCAATAGCAGATATTTTAGTTCAAGAGGGAACTTTAAAAATAGGAGATGTTATTGTAGCTGGAGAAACTTATGGTAAAGTAAGAGCTCTATTAAATGACAGAGGAGATAGAGTAGAGAAAATTGAACTATCTCAACCAGCAGAGATTATAGGATTTACACAAGTACCTCAAGCAGGAGATACTATGTATGTAATTCAAAATGAACAACATGCTAAGAGAATAGTTGAAGAGGTAGCTAAAGAGAGAAAATTAGCTGAAACAAGTAAGAAAACTATCACTCTAGAGTCATTGTCAGAGCAATTTGATCACGAGAATATAAAAGAGTTAAACTTAGTATTGAGAGCAGATTCAAGAGGATCTGTAGATGCTTTAAGAGAATCATTATTAAAACTTTCAACAAGTGAAGTAGCAGTAAATATAATACAGGCAGCTTCAGGAGCTATAACTGAAAGTGACGTAAAACTAGCTGAAGTATCAAATGCAATTATAATAGGATTCAATGTTAGACCTACTACAAAAGCAATCAAAGAAGCTGAAGCAAATGGTGTAGAGATAAGAACATCAAATATTATCTACCATATAACTGAAGATATTGAAAAAGCTTTAACAGGTATGTTAGATCCTGAATATAAAGAGATCTATCTTGGAAGAATAGAGATCAAAAAAGTGTTTAAAGTTTCTAAAGTTGGAAATGTAGCAGGATGTATAGTTGTAGATGGAAAAGTTAAAAATGATTCAAGCATCAGACTTTTAAGAAATGGTATCGTAATGTATGAAGGAAAATTATCATCACTTAAGAGATTTAAAGATGATGCTAAAGAAGTAGTTGTAGGACAAGAGTGTGGACTTGGAATCGAAAACTTTAATGATATTAAAGAGGGAGATATAGTTGAGGCTTTTGAATTACAAGAAATTAAGAGAACTCTAAAATAATCTAAAAAATAATTACAGAAAGAGAGGGATTATTTATGAAGAGACAAAGATTAGCTGGAATAGAAAAAGAGATGAGTAGAGTAATTTCTCAAGTTCTTTTTGAAGAGGTTAAAAATCCAAAAATAAAAGGATTGGTTTCTGTTACTAATATAAAAGTGACTGAGGATTTGAAGTTTGCAGATGTGTACTTCAGTATAATGTCTGGACAAATGAACGGTGAAAAATCAGTAGATAAAGACACTGTTTTAGAAGGACTAAATCAAATCAAAGGTTACTTGAGAAAGAGAGTAGCAGAGGAGATAGAGATTAGATATATACCAGAAATAAGAGTAAAGTTAGATGATTCTATAGAACATGCAATAAAAATATCAAAACTTTTAAATGATTTAAAAGGATAGTGATATAATGTATTGGGAATATAGTTCACTACCTCAATCTCTAATTGAAACTAAGGCTGTACAATGGAAAAAAAGTAAGATACTGACTACCTTATTACTCAATAGAGGATTTTCTGATGAAAAGAGTGTTAATGAATTTATAAGTCCTAAAATTTCTGACTTCAGAGATCCTTTTAAATTTGAAAAGATGGCTAGTGTAGTAGAAAAGATATTAGAAAAAAGAGAGAAGAATGAAAAGATCTTCATCTATGGAGATTATGATGTAGATGGAATTACAGCTGCAGTTTTTTTAGTGAAGGTATTTAGTGAGATAGGAATAGACGTTGACTATTATATTCCTAACAGAATGGAAGAGGGCTATGGCTTGGATAAAAAAGCTATAGACTTTATGAAAAAAAGAAACTGTAAGCTTGTAATAACAGTGGATACAGGTGTAAACTCTATTGAAGATGTAAGATATGCTAATTCTTTGGGAATAGAGGTGATAATAACTGATCATCATAAGTCAATAAAAGAGGATGAAGATGATGAGTTGTTATTGCTCAATCCTAAATTGAGTGACACATATGAGTTTAAATTTTTATCTGGTGCTGGAGTAGCTTTAAAGGTGGCACAGGGAGTTTATTTAAAATTAGAGTCTGATTTGAATAAATTGTATCAATATATGGATATAGTAATGATTGGAACAGTTGCTGATGTAGTACCTATGATTGATGAGAATAGAATTATAATAAAAGAGGGATTAAAGGCATTAAAACGAACAAAAGTTAAGGGTCTTATGTATCTTTTAAAATATTTGAAATTCCAATCTAAGGATTTAAATACAACAGATGTAAGTTACTTTATCTCTCCGTTGATAAACTCTTTGGGAAGAATTGGTATCTCAAAAATTGGAGCAGATTTTTTCTTGAAAAATGATGAGTTTGAAATCTATAATATTATAGAAGAGATGAAAAAATCAAATAAGAAGAGAAGAGAACTGGAGAAAAACATATATGATGAAGCGGACTATAAAATAAGAAAAATGCAAAAAGATGAGGTTAAATGTGCATTTTTATACTCTGAGAAGTGGCATCCTGGTGTAATTGGGGTGGTATCATCAAGACTGAGTGTAAAATATAATATGCCTATAGCTTTAATAGCATTGAAAGATGGAGTTGGAAAAGCTTCATGTAGAAGTGTAAAAGGTATAAGTGTGTTCAATATTTTTCAAGATATGAAAGACAAGCTTGTAAGATTTGGAGGGCATGATTTAGCTTCAGGTTTCATAGTAAAACAGAGTAAATTGAAGGAAGTTGAAGAGATTTTTAAAGAGAAGATAGGAGAGCTAAAAGCAGAAGAGGAAGAGAAAATTTTAAAAATAGATATGAAGTACTCAATAGAAAATATTGATGATGAAATATTTAATGCTATGGAGAGTATGGCTCCATTTGGATTAGAGAATCCATACCCACTGTTTTTAGATGAAGATCTATCTTTTGAATATATAAAAAAATTTGGAGTAAACGATAGACATTTTAATGGTATAATTGTAAAAAATGGAAAAAAATACCATATGGTTGCCTTTGATTTAGGTCATAAAATAAATGAGATAGAGTCAAAAATTCAAAAATTTGACATAGTCTACTATCCTGAAAAAGTTTATTATAAAGGAGAAGAGATTATGCAAATAAGAATTAAAGATATAAAAATAAAAGATGACTTTTATGAAATTTTTACTAAATAGAATTTAAGGAGGAACAATGAAACACGAATTAAAAAAAGTTGCAAATTCTGCAGTTGAGATAAAAATAACTCTTACTGCTGAAGAAGTAAAACCAGTAAAAGAGGAAGTTTTAAAAGAACTATCTAAAAAAGTAGAGGTTCCAGGATTCAGAAAAGGACATGTACCTGTAAGTACTGTAGAAACTCAATTTAAAGATGCAGTAAAAGAAGAAGTAACTGATAAAGTTTTACACAAATACTATGAAGAAGTAATAAAAGCTGAAAAAATAATGCCAATCAGCTACATAAACAGTGTAAAAGCTAACTTAGGAGATGACTTCGAAGTAACATTTACTGTAGATGTATATCCAGAAGTAACTTTAGGAGAATATAAAGGATTAGAAGTAGAAAAAGAAACTTTTGAAATGACTCCAGAAAAATTAGATGCTGAGATCAAAATGATGGTAAACAGCAAATCTAAATTAGAAGATACAGAAGCTGGATACAAAGCTGAAATGGGAGACACTGTAGACTTAGCATTTGAAGGATTTGTTGATGGTGTAGCATTCGAAGGTGGAAAAGCTGATTCTCACGTATTAAAATTAGGATCAAAAATGTTCATAGACAACTTTGAAGATCAATTAGTAGGATATGAAGCTGGACAAGAAGGAGAAGTAAATGTAACTTTCCCTGCTGAGTACCATGCAGAAAATTTAGCTGGAAAACCTGCTGTATTTAAAGTAAAAATCAACAGCATTAAAAAATTAGTAACTCCTGAGTTAAACGATGAGTTAGCAAAAGAGTTTGGATTTGAAAATGTTGAAGATATGAAAGCTAAAACAGAAGAGAGAATCAAATCTAGAGAAGAAGCAAGAGTTAAAAACGAGTACGTTGGAAAATTATTAGAGAAAATCTCTGGAACAAGCACAGTTGAAATTCCTGTATCAATGATAGCTTCTGAAGTAAGAGCTAGAATATCTGAGATGGAGCAACAATTAGCAGCTCAAGGAATCGGATTTGATATGTACTTACAAATGACTGGAATGGACAGAGCTAAATTAGAAGCTCAAATAGCTCCAATGGCAGCTGGAAAAGTAAAAGCTGATTTAATTCTTGAAGCTATAGCAAAAGCTGAAAACTTAGAAGTTTCTGAAGATGAAGTAAAAGAAAAAATGACTGAAATAGCTAAAATGTATGGAATGGATTTAGCTAAATTAGAAGAAGAGTTAAACAAACACAACAACTATGACAACTTTAAAATGACTGTTAAAGGTGAATGTTTAATGCAAAAAGCTATTGATGTAATAGTAAATAATGCAAAATAATTAATTTAAAACATAGGAAGCAGATTTTTCTGCTTCCTATGCCATTAAATTTAAATAAATAGTCAAGAAATAAATGATATTAATTTTTTAACTATTTATTTAAGGGAGGTAAAAATGTATAATCCAACTGTTATAGAGAGTAATGGTAGGTCAGAGAGAGCTTACGATATATACTCAAGACTTTTAAAAGATAGAATAATATTTTTAGGAACAGAGATAGATGATAATGTTGCAAATGCTATAGTGGCTCAACTTTTATTTTTGGAAGCTGAAGATCCTGAGAAAGATATAATAATGTATATAAATAGTCCTGGTGGAGTGGTAACTGCTGGAATGGCTATATATGATACAATGAACTATATAAAACCAGATATTCAAACTGTATGTATAGGTCAAGCAGCAAGTATGGGAGCATTATTATTGACTGCAGGAGCAAAAGGAAAGAGATTTGCTCTTGAGCATTCAAGAATAATGATACACCAACCATTAGGTGGAGCAAAGGGACAGGCTACAGATATAGAGATACAAGCAAAAGAGATATTGAGAATGAAAGAGATGTTATCACAAATTTTAGCAGATGCTAGTGGTAAAGATATTGAACAAATATTAAAAGATACTGAGAGAGATAACTATATGTCAGCACAAGAAGCTGTTGAGTATGGATTAATTGATCAAGTATTTAAAAAGTAGAAAGGAGAAGAGAGATGAGTAAAAAAGCTAGATGTTCTTTCTGCGGAAGCACTGAAGATGAAGTATCAAAATTATTTAGTGGAATAGATGGAGCACTTATATGTGATAGATGTATTGAGAGTTGTTCAGATATTTTAGAACTTTCAAAAGAGCATATAAAGACAGCAATGCCAGAAGAGTTGTTAGAGGAAACATTACTTACACCAAAAGAGATAAAAGAGAAATTGGACGAGTATGTAATAGGACAGGACGAGACAAAAAAAATTCTTGCAGTTGCAGTATACAACCACTATAAGAGAATTTTAGATAATGTGGAAAGATCTGATGAGAATAGTGTAGAGTTACAAAAATCAAATGTACTATTGATAGGTCCTACTGGATCGGGAAAAACTCTTCTTGCACAGACACTTGCAAGAAGTTTAAAAGTTCCTTTTGCAATAGCTGATGCGACAACACTTACAGAGGCTGGATATGTAGGAGATGACGTTGAAAATGTTTTAGTTAGACTACTACAAGCAGCTGATTATGATGTAGAGGCAGCAGAGAGAGGAATTATATATATAGATGAGATAGATAAGATTGCAAGAAAATCTGAAAATGTTTCAATAACAAGAGATGTCTCAGGAGAGGGAGTTCAACAATCTCTTCTAAAAATAATCGAAGGGACAAGATCTCAAGTTCCACCTCAAGGTGGAAGAAAACATCCAAATCAAGAGCTAATAGAGATAGATACAAGTAATATATTATTTATTGTAGGTGGAGCTTTTGAAGGATTGGAAAAAGTTATAAAATCTAGAACGAATAAAAAAGTAATTGGTTTTGGAGCTGATATTTCAAAAGAGAAAGAGGAGAGAGTTGGAGAGGTATTTGCTAAAGTTTTACCAGAAGATTTAGTAAAACAGGGAATCATACCTGAACTTGTAGGAAGATTACCAATAATAACAACTCTTAAAGACTTAGATGAAAATGCTTTAATAAAGATATTAACAGAACCTAAAAATGCAATAGTTAAGCAGTATAAAAAACTTTTTGATCTTGAAGGGGTAGAGTTAGAGTTCACTCCAGAAGCATTAAAAAGAATAGCACAGTTAGCTTTAGAGAGAAGAATAGGTGCAAGAGGATTGAGAGCTATTATAGAGCAAACAATGTTAGAACTTATGTATGAAGTACCTTCAGATGATAATATTTCAAAAGTAATAATCGGTGAAGATGCAATTCTTGATTCAACTAAAGCTATAATAGAAAAGTAAAAAACGGAGGGATGACTAATGAGTAAAACATTGTTCTTACCTACTAGGGATTTAATAGTTTTCCCAGGGATAGTAACCCCTCTTTATGTAGGTAGGGTAAAGAGTATAAGTACACTTGAAGTTGCTGTAAGTAGCAAGAGTAAATTAGTACTTGGAATGCAAAAGGATCCAACAAAAGAGGAGCCAAATTTAGAGAAAGACATATATAAAATTGGTGTTGTGGCTAATATACTACAGATAGTTAAGATGCCAAATAATAATATAAAGGTCTTAGTAGAGGCAGAAGAGAGAGTAGAGATAAATTCTACTACAGTTGAAGAGGACATTTATAAGGCTGAATACAAGGTATTAAAGTGTGTAAATGGAGCTACAAAAGAGGCTGAAGCAGTATATAGAAAGGTATTGGGACTATTTGAAAAATATATAGGACTTACTGGAAAAGTTTCATCAGAACTATTGGTAAACTTAAAAGGTATAAAAAATATAAATAGTGCTTTAGATATAATTGCAGCAAACCTTCCATTAAAGAGTGAGAAAAAACAGGAGCTACTAGAAGTTTTAGATGTAACTGAAAGAGGAATTAAGATACTAGAGCTTTTAACTTCTGAAATGGAGATAGTTTCATTAGAGAAAAAGATTGATGATAAAGTAAAAGCTAAGATGAATGAAGCTCAAAAAAATTACTTTATAAAAGAGAAAATAAATGCTATGAAAGAGGAATTGGGAGATTATTCACAAGATGATGATATGCTTGAATTAGTTGAAAAAGTAAAGAAAGCAAAACTTCCAAAAGATGTAAAAGGTAAAATTGATAGTGAAATGAAAAAATTAGCTAAAATGCCTCCTTTTTCAGCAGAAGCAACAGTTTCAAGAAATTATATTGAGACAGTTATAGAGTTACCTTGGGAAAAATCAACTAAAGATATAGTTGATTTAAAGAAAGCAAGTGAGATTTTAGAGAGAGATCACTATGGTTTAAAAGATGCTAAGAACAAGGTATTGGACTTTTTAGCAGTAAAAAAATTGAATCCTAATATGAAGGGAAGTATACTATGCTTAGCAGGACCTCCTGGAATAGGAAAAACATCTCTAGTAAAATCAATAGCAGATGCAATGGGAAGAAAATTCGTGAGAGTATCTCTAGGTGGAGTAAGAGATGAAGCTGAGATAAGAGGACATAGAAGAACTTATATAGGATCTATGCCAGGTAAATTAATAAAGGCGATAAAAGAAGCTGGTACAAAAAATCCAGTAATACTATTAGATGAGATAGATAAGATGTCAAATGACTATAAAGGAGATCCAGCCTCAGCAATGTTAGAGGTATTAGATCCAGAGCAAAATAGCCATTTTGAAGATCACTACATAGATATGCCTTTTGATCTATCAAAGGTATTCTTTGTAGCCACAGCAAATGATCTAAGAACTATATCAGCTCCATTAAGAGATAGAATGGAGATAGTAAATATCTCTTCATATACAGAGTTTGAGAAATTACACATAGCTCAAAAATATCTAGTAAAACAGGCTAAAGAGGAAAGTGGTTTGAAAAATATAGAGCTTACGCTGTCAGATAATGTAATCTTGAAGATAATTGATGAGTATACTAGAGAAGCTGGAGTGAGAAATCTAAAGAGAGAGATAATAACTCTATGCAGAAAAGCAGCAAGAGAAGTAGTAGAAGAGAACAAGAAAAAAATTGTTGTAAGAACTAATACATTGGAAAAATATTTAGGTAAACCTAAATTTAGACCAGAGAAACAGAAGGAAAAAACACCTAAATTAGGAGTTGTAAATGGATTGGCTTGGACATCAGTAGGAGGAGTAACTCTTGAAGTTCAAGGTGTATCTATACCAGGAAAGGGAGAGATCTCTCTAACTGGAACATTGGGAAATGTAATGAAGGAATCTGCACAAGTTGCTTATACATTTGTAAAAGCTAATATTGATAAATATAAACCTAAACAAGAGGATTTCTTTGAGAAAAGAGGAATACATTTACACTTCCCAGAGGGAGCAACACCAAAAGATGGACCTTCTGCTGGAATAACAATAACTTCTGCTATAATCTCTGTATTAACAGGTAGAAAAATTAGACAGGATATAGCAATGACTGGAGAGATAACAATAACTGGTGAAGTTTTAGCAATAGGTGGAGTAAAAGAGAAGGTAATAGGAGCACACAGAGCTGGAATTAGAGAGGTAATTTTACCAGAAGATAATAGAATAGATAAAGATGAGATCCCAGCAGAGATAGCAAAAGAGATGAAGATACATTTTGCTACTACTTATGAAGATGTAGAGAAGCTAGTTTTTGCTGAATAGTGATAGGTGAGGTAATTATGAAGATAAAACAGGCTGAATTTGTAAAATCTGCAGTTTATGAAAAAGATTATCCAGCAGAATTAAATAATATGGAATTTGCCTTTGTAGGACGTTCTAATGTTGGAAAATCTTCTCTTATAAATAGTATAACAGGAAGAAAAAAGTTGGCAAAAACAAGTAAAACACCAGGAAGAACACAACTTATAAACTATTTTAAAGTAAATAATGAGTTCTATATAGTTGACCTACCTGGATATGGTTTTGCAAAAGTACCTAAAGAGATGAAAGCTGAATGGGGAAAAACAATGGAGAGATACGTAGCAAGTAATCGTAAAAAACTTGTATTCGTTCTACTAGATATCAGAAGAGTACCGAGTGAAGAGGATATTGAGATGCTTGTATGGCTAGATCACCATGATATACCATTCAAAATAATCTTTACAAAGATAGATAAAGTTTCAAATAACGAGAAATTTAAGTGTTTAAAGGATATAAAAAAGAAAATCGAGTTTCATAATGATGATGTTTTTTATCACTCTTCACTTAATGACACTGGAAAAGAAGATATTTTAAATTATATAGAGTCTCTTTTAAATAAAGAGGAAATAGAAGAGGAGGAGTAAATGGAAGAGTTAAATAAGACATATTCCCCTAGGGAAATAGAGTCTAAGTGGTACAAAATATGGGAAGATTCCAAGTATTTTGCTGGAAAAATGGAAGAAGGAAAAGATAGCTATTCAATAGTTATACCACCTCCAAATGTAACAGGAATACTTCATATGGGACATATATTAGATAACTCTATACAAGATACACTAGTAAGATATAAGAGAATGTGTGGATTAAATACTCTTTGGGTACCAGGGTGTGACCATGCTGGAATTGCTACTCAAAATAAAGTAGAGAGAATGTTAGCGGAGCAAGGTATAAAAAAAGAGGATTTAGGAAGAGAGAAATTCTTAGAGGAAACTTGGAAGTGGAAAGAGAAGTATGGTGGAATAATAACTAACCAACTTAGAAAAATAGGAGCATCACTTGACTGGGATAGAGAGAGATTCACAATGGATGAGGGACTTTCAAAAGCAGTTAGAAAGATATTTGTAGACCTATATAATGATGGATTGATCTATCAAGGTGAATATATGGTAAACTGGTGTCCTAGATGTGGAACTGCTCTAGCAGATGACGAAGTGGAGCACTCAGAAAAAGATGGAAATCTATGGCATTTAAAATATCCAGTAAAGGATTCTGATGAGTATATAATTATTGCAACATCAAGACCAGAAACTATGCTTGCTGACGTAGCTGTTGCTGTACACCCAGAAGATGAGAGATATAAGCATCTTGTAGGTAAAAAATTAATACTTCCATTAGTTGGTAGAGAGATTCCTGTAATAGCAGATGAGTATGTAGAGATGGAGTTTGGAACAGGAGCTTTAAAAATAACTCCAGCACACGATCCTAATGACTTTAATTTAGGTAAAAAATATGATCTACCAATAATAAATATGTTAACTCCAGAGGGAAATATTGTTGATGATTATCCTAAATATGCTGGAATGGACAGATTTGAAGCTAGAAAAGTAATAGTTAAAGAGCTAGAAGAGAGCGGAGTATTAGTAAAAATAGAGAGCTTAAAGCACAATGTAGGACACTGCTATAGATGCTCTACTGTAGTTGAACCAAGAGTTTCAAAACAATGGTTTGTAAAGATGGAACCATTAGCTAAAAAAGCTCTTGAAGTAGTAAGAAATGGAGAGATAAAAATTATTCCAAAAAGAATGGAAAAAATTTATTTCAACTGGTTAGAAAATATAAGAGACTGGTGCATCTCTAGACAGTTATGGTGGGGACACAGAATACCAGCTTGGTATGGTCCAGACAATCACATGTTCGTAGCTATGTCAGAAGAGGAAGCTCATGAACAAGCAAAAGCTCACTATGGAAAAGCTGTAGAGCTAGTTCAGGAGGGAGATGTATTAGATACTTGGTTCTCATCTGCACTATGGCCTTTCTCAACTATGGGTTGGCCAGAAAAAACTAAAGAGTTAGATACATTCTATCCAACTTCAACTCTAGTAACAGGAGCAGATATAATATTCTTCTGGGTAGCTAGAATGATAATGTTTGGTCTATATGAGATGGAAGAGATACCATTTAAAAATGTATTCTTCCATGGAATAGTAAGAGATGAGATTGGAAGAAAGATGTCGAAATCTTTAGGAAACTCACCAGATCCATTAAATCTAATAGATGAGTATGGAGCAGATGCAATAAGATTCTCAATGCTATACAATACTTCACAAGGGCAAGATGTTTACTTCTCTGAAAAATTATTAGAGATGGGAAGAAACTTTGCTAATAAGATATGGAACGTAGCAAGATTCGTTATAATGAATCTAGAAGGATTTGATGTAAAATCTGTAAATAAAGAGGAGTTAAAATTTGAACTTGTTGATGAGTGGATATTCTCAAGATTAAATGAAACTACTAAAGAGGTTCATACAAACCTTGAAAAATTCCAATTAGATGATGCAGCTAAAGCTGTATATGAGTTCTTGAGAGGAGATTTCTGTGACTGGTATGTAGAGCTTGCAAAAGTAAGACTATACAACAATGAGGAGTCAGGAAAACAATCAAAATTAACAGCTCAATATGTTTTATGGACAGTACTAGAATCAGGATTAAAACTATTACATCCATTTATGCCATTTATAACTGAGGAGATTTGGCAAAAGATAAAAGTTTCAGGAGAGACTATTATGCTTGAGGGATTCCCAGTTGTAGATGAAGCTCAAATAAAACCAGAAGTTGTAAACTCATTTAAATATATTCAAGGAGTGATCTCATCACTTAGAAATATAAAAGCAGAGATGGGAATATCTCCAGCTAAAGAGGTTAAGGTTGTAATTAAAACTTCTGATGAGAATGAGTTAAAAACTTTAGAAAATAACTATCTATTTATAACTAAATTAGCTAAAATAGAAGAGATGACTTATGGAAAAGATGTAGCTAAACCTGATCAGAGTGGATTTAGAGTAACAGGAAATTCAGAAGTATATATGATACTTACAGGATTATTAAATGTAGAGGCTGAGGTTAAGAAGATAAAAGAACAGATAGAAAAAGTTCAAAAAGATCTAGATAAGGTAAATAATAAACTTGCTGATGAGAGATTTACATCAAAAGCACCTGCTCACATTTTAGAGAGAGAGAGAAGAATCCAGAAAGAGTATCAAGATAAGATGGATAAATTAACTGAAAACTTAAAGAACTTTCAATAATAAATAGGAAAGCTAAAAGGTTTTAATAAAATTATAATAGTTTTAGGATTGGAGAGTGGCTTTTGAGTCACTCTCAATTTTTAATAGTTAGGAGTGAATTTATGATAAAAGCAGTATTTTTTGATATAGATGGAACATTGGTAAGTTTTGAAACACATAGAGTCCCTGAAAGTACTTTGAATTCAATAAAAGAGTTACAAGCAAAAGGAATAAAAGTATTTGTAGCAACAGGAAGACACCCTTCAATACTTAGTGAGGGGAATAATGTAAAAGAGATTGAGTTTGATGGATTTGTAACTTTGAATGGGCAGTATTGTTTTACCAAGGAAAAAGAGGTAATCTATGAAAAAAATATCTGCTCTGAGGATATACACTCGCTTTTAGAATTTATGGAGACAAATAATTTCCCTTGTGCCTTTGTAGAGGACAAGGAGACATATATGAACTATATAGATGAAACTGTAGAAAATCTCTTAAAGATAGTGAATGTACCACTTCCACCATTAGATGATATAGCTAGAGCTAAGGTAGGGAAGATATTTCAGCTAAATCCATATATACCAGTGGATTTTCAAGATAAGTTGATGGAGGTACTCCCTAATTGTGAAGCAACTAGATGGAGTCCTGTATTTATAGATGTAATTCCAGCTGGTGGTGGAAAACACGTAGCAATTGAAAAGATAATGGAGTATTATGGGTACAAAAAAGATGAAATAATGGCTTTTGGCGATGGTGGAAATGATAAAACTATGCTTTTGACTGCTGGGATAGGAGTGGCTATGGGAAATGCCAATGAAGATGTAAAAGAGATAGCTGACTATGTTACAAGTAGTGTAGATGAAGATGGAGTTTATAAGGCTTTAAAACATTTTGAAATGATATAATAAATTTATAGCAACTGCAAAATAAAATATAAAAATTTAATAAAACATTATACTTTAAAGAGATTTTATGATAAAATAAACATATGATCATATTGATTGTATATATAATTTTAGGGAGTTGGTGGGCTTGGATTTACATTACTTAAAAATATTTTATGAGGTGGCTAAGGAGAAAAGTTTTACAAAAGCTGCAAGTAAACTTTACATAAATCAATCAGCTGTTTCTATTCAAGTTAAAAAATTTGAAGAGATATTGAATGCAAAGTTATTTGATAGAAGCTCGAAAAAAATAAAATTAACTTATACAGGTGAAGCTCTATATAAGATGGCTGAGGATATTTTCGAAAAGGTAAAAAGAGCTGAAAAAGAGATATCTAGAATTATAGATTTGGATAGAGCGAAAATATCTATTGGAGCAACTTCAGTGATAGGTGAACCCCTTATTCCAAGATTGATGAAGGGCTTTTCAAAAGCACATGAAGAGATTGAGTATGAGATAACAATTGGAGATAAAAACTGGTTGTTGAAACTTTTAAAAGAGGGAGATTTAGATATACTTATTATAGACGAGGAGCATATCAATGACCCAAATTTAGAGGTTATAACTATTGAAAGAATGCCATATGTTTTAGTCAGTACAAAAGAGTATCACAGTATGGAAAGTGTAGCAAAAGATCCTCTTATAACAAGAAGAAACATACCTAACAATAATGAAGCAATAGCAGCTATTGAGGATAAATATAGAATTACTTTTAACTCAAAAATAAATATAAATGGAAGTCTTGAAGTTATCAAGGGAATGGTAAGAGAAGAGATAGGAAATGTAATATTACCTTATTATTCAGTACATAAAGAGATAGAAAAAGGTGAATTTAAAGTAATATACAAAGTTAATGATGTAAAAGATGGATATCAGGCAGTTATCACTAAGGATAAGAAGAGCTTGATACAAATAATTAAGTTTATTAATTTTATACAAGACTATAAAATTCAGTATTAGGAGGTTTTTATGAACTTGTTAGAATCATATAAAACTGAACTTTCTCTATTAGAAAATTTTATAAAAGAGGAAGAGGAGAGAAGAGAGACTGAAAAAGTGGCTAAGGAATTAGCTGATGTTTTTCAGAAAGGGAATAAAGTATTGATCTGTGGAAATGGTGGAAGTAACTGTGATGCCTTACATTTTGCAGAGGAGTTTACAGGTAGATTTAGAGGAGATAGAAGAGCATTACCAGCAATAGCTATTTCAGATTCTTCACACATCACATGTGTGGGAAATGACTATGGGTTTGATCATATCTTTTCTAGAGGTGTAGAAGCTTATGGAAAAGAGGGGGATATGTTTTTTGGTATCTCTACTAGTGGAAACTCACCAAATGTGATAAAAGCAGTTGAAGTCGCTAAAAAAATGGGAATGAAAACTTGTGTTCTACTTGGAAAAGATGGAGGAAAACTTAAGGGAATGTGTGACTATGAGTTTGTAATTCCAGGGAAAACATCTGATAGAGTACAGGAGATACACATGATGATACTACATATAATTATAGAGGGTGTAGAAAGAATTATGTTTCCTGAAAACTACTAGAAATTTTAAAATATTACAAAAATTAAAATACTAAAGGGATAATCTCTCTTTAGTATTTTTAGTATGAGGAAATTTAGGGGAGTGTGATTGTATGGAGATAGCAAAAGAGTTGGCAGAAAGCATAGTTAAAGAGATGAAAAAAATTATAGAAAAAGATCTGAATTTTATCAATTCAGAGGGGATAATAGTGGCTAGTACTGATGAAAAAAGGGTGAATACCTACCACGAAGGTGGAAAGGAGGTAATCAAGAGAGGGAGTATAGTCAGAATAAATAGAGATGGAGAGTATGTTGGAGCTAAAAAAGGGATAAACTTACCAGTAAAATTCAATGATGACATTATAGGAGTGATAGGGATATCAGGGGAGACAAAAGAGGTAGAGAGGTATGGTAAGATAATAAAGAGAATGTCTGAAATTTTGATAAAAGAAGCTTATCTAAGCAAGAAAGAGGAAGAGGAAAATGAGAAAGAGCAACTTTTTTTAGAAAGTCTAATATCTCAAGATTTAATGTTGGAAAATCCCATTATATTTTCAGAGTATGTAGAAGATATAGAAAAAAGAAGATATTACAGCATAATTGTCTGTAAGTTAAATGGTAAATATGAGTTGAATACTATTAAGAATATTTATAAGGAACTAAAAATAGCAGTAAAGAAAAAATCTGGATATATAATGTTTAAACAGAGTACTGTGTGCATATTGATTTTTGAAAAAAATCGTCAAGGAGTAGAGGAGTTTATTGAAAAAATTGATAAAAAAAGAGATATCAATATGGGAATTGGAGAGATAAAGACAGAGTTTGGAAGGATAAGGGAATCCTATGAAGAGGCTATAAATGCCCTTGAATGGGGGAGTAAAAGTAAGAAAAGAGAGGTTTTTTACGAGGATCTAGATATAGAGTTGATAGTAAAAAATATAGATCTGAAAACTAAAAAAATCTATATAAAAAAGATTTTGGGAAATCTCTCTCAAAAAGAGATAGTTGAGTATAGAGAGATACTGTATTTTTATGAAAAATATAATGGTTCATTGAATAAAATCTCTAAGGAACTCTTCATACATACGAATACTCTTCAATATAAGTTGAATAGATTGAAGGAAAAAATAGATTTAGATATGAGAAATTATGAGGATTTTGCTAAGTTAAAATTAGCTTTTATGTTAAGCTAAATTGGTTGCTATACTAAAAAAATACCTAGAATATCACTATAAATTTAGTGTACATACTATTGTTAAAAAACTATATATATTGTAATATAGATATATATGTATTAAAAATAAAAAAAATATATTAAAATAGGAGGAAGAATATGGTAACAGTATCAGCTTTAGGTGCGATTATAGGGTTAGTAGTAGCAATAGTATTGATAATTAAAAAAGTAAATCCAGCATACTCTCTAATATTAGGGTCTATTATAGGGGGACTTGTAGGAGGAGCAAATATAGGGCAGACTGTATCTTTGATGATATCAGGAGCACAGGGAATGATACCAGCAATTTTGAGAATAATAACTGCAGGAGTACTAGCAGGTGTACTTATCGAAACAGGGGCAGCTAGTAAGATTGCAGAGACAATAATAGATAAATTAGGAGAGTCAAAGGCAATAATAGCAATTGTTTTATCTACAATGATATTGACTATGGTAGGAGTATTTATTGATGTGTCAGTAATAACAGTAGCTCCAATTGCAATGGCAATAGCTAAGAAAACAGGAATCTCAAGAACAGGAGCTTTACTTGCTATGATAGGTGGAGGAAAAGCAGGAAATATTATGTCACCAAATCCAAATGCAATAGCAGCAGCAGAAGCTTTTAAGGTTCCTTTGACATCTGTGATGATGGCAGGATTGATACCAGCAATTTTTGGTGTAGTTGCAAGTATAGTTGTAGCTAAATTGATTTCAAAAAGAGGAAGTCAGATAAGTGAGGGAGATTTAGGAGATAGAAAAGAGGAGAGCGGACCAAACTTTTTTGCTGCAATTTTAGGACCAATAGTAGCAATAGCTATATTGGCATTAAGACCATTAGCAGGAATTACAATAGATCCGTTGATAGCTTTACCAGTAGGAGGATTTATTGGTTGTCTAGCTATGGGAAAAGTAAGAAATTTCAACCAATATTGTGTTTTTGGTTTGGGAAAAATGGTAGGTGTAGCTATACTATTATTAGGGACAGGTACTCTTTCAGGAATTATTGCTAACTCTGGATTAAAAGATGCATTGACAACTCTACTGACAGCAACAGGAGCACCAGCTTACTTATTAGCACCATTCTCAGGAATATTAATGTGTGCAGCTACAGCTTCTACAACTTCAGGGACAGCAGTTGCCAGTCAAGTTTTTGGACCAACTATATTGAGTTTAGGTATCCAACCAGTTAATGCAGCAGCAATGATACATTCAGGGGCAACAGTTTTAGATCATCTACCTCATGGAAGTTTTTTCCATGCAACAGGTGGTAGTGTAAATATGGATATGAAAGAGAGATTAGCATTAATTCCATTTGAATCTTTAATTGGATTGGTACTAGCTTGTGTATCAACAATTATCTATGGAGTTTTATTTTAGAGAGTAATAAGTTGTTTGGAGAGTGAAAAATGAAGATAATATTAGCACCAGATTCATTTAAAGAGAGTATGACTGCAAAGGAAGCTTGTGAAGTGATAGAGAGAGGAATGAAAAAAATTATTCTAGATTTAGAGTGTATCTCAGTTCCAATGGCAGATGGAGGAGAGGGAACTACACAATCATTGGTAGATGCAACAGGTGGAGAGTTCTATACACAAAGAGTTTTAGGACCATTAGGAGAGAGTGTAGAAGCAAGATTTGGAATATTGGGAGATGGAAAGACAGCTATATTAGAGATGGCTGCTGCAAGTGGATTGGAGCTTGTTCCTAAGGAGAAAAGAGATGCCACAGTAACTACAACTTATGGTACTGGAGAGCTTATTAAAGCAGCTTTGGATAAAAATGTTGAAACGATTCTTATAGGGATAGGTGGAAGTGCTACTAATGATGGTGGAGCTGGAATGATACAAGCTCTAGGAGGGAAATTATTAGATAGTTGTGGAAAAGAGATTGGATTTGGTGGTGGTCAATTATCAAACCTATGCAAAATAGATCTATCAAACTTAGATAAAAGATTGGAGAAAACTAAGATTATAGTAGCTTGTGATGTTCAAAATCCATTGACAGGAGTTAGTGGAGCTTCACACATTTTTGGAAAACAAAAGGGAGCTAATGAGGAACAAAGAGAACTATTGGATAAAAACTTAAAACACTATGCTGAAATTATAAGAAGAGATGTAGGAAAAGATGTAGAAAATATCCCAGGTGCTGGAGCAGCAGGAGGATTAGGAGCAGGACTTATGGCATTCTTATCAGCCGAATTAAAAAAGGGAATTGAGATAGTGATAGAGTATAGTAAGTTAGAGGAAAAGATGCAAGGGGCAGACTTGGTAATAACAGGTGAGGGAAGTATAGATGCTCAGACTAGATTTGGGAAGACTCCATACGGGGTAGCTATGACAGCTAAAAAATATGGTATCCCTGTAATAGCTCTAGCTGGAAATGTAGGTAAAGATATAGATGTGCTATATGAATATGGTTTTACTGCTATATTTTCAATTTTACCAAGAGTAGAGAGCCTAGAAAAAGCTATATCAAATGGAAAAGAAAATCTACAATATATGAGTGAGAGTATTGCTAGAATGGTAAAGTGTTATACAAAATAAGATAGAGATAGAAAAGGGAGAAAATTTAAAATATATTTTCTCTCTTTTTTTGAATTATAGCGTACTTTATGAGTTGTAATAAAACTATATTTTTAAAATTAAAACATTTTTATTGCAAAAATTAAAAAATAATAGTATAATGCAAAAGTAATAAGAATTACTTATTTTAATAAAGGGATAAAAAAACAAGGAGGCAAAAATTATGAAACAATTTAAGTTATTGATAGCAGGATTAGTTTTAGTTAGTTCATTTACATATGCAAAAGGGCCAAAAGTACCGTATACACATGAAGGATTTTATACAAATGCTGCAACACAGGTAGCTGTTAATTTTGTATCTGTTAATGATATTAAAGAGAGTTTAAAAGATCTGCCACCTATGACAGTAACTTTTGATATAGATGATACAGTATTATTTTCAAGTGAATATTTTCACTATGGTTTTACATTTGGTAAAGAGTTAGGTTGGGGAGAAACTCCTGATGAAGTATTGCACAATCAGAAGTTTTGGGATTATGTTTCTGAACAGGAGGATAAACACTCTATTCCTAAAAAATCTGCAAAAGATATAATTAAGATGCATATGGAAAGAGGAGATAAAGTTGTATTTATAACTGGAAGAAATCCTCATTCAAATGAGAAAAATGGAATAGTAAATGGAACAGCAAAAGTATTACAAAAATATTTTAATCTACCAGCAACAACACCTATTTGGTATACTTCATCTACTCCAAGAGATGGATTTAAATATGATAAAACTTATTATATGAAAAAAGTTGGTTCTAAATTACACTATGGAGATTCTGATGAAGATATTTTAGCAGCAAAAGAAGCAGGAATAAGAGGAATAAGAGTTCAAAGATCATATTCTTCAACTAACCCACAAAATCTAAATGGAGGATATGGAGAGGAAGTAGTTATTAATTCTGCTTGGTAAAGATAAAATAATAAAAGATTAATTCTTATCTTAGAATAGGAATTAATCTTTTTTTTATGCCATATATTTTTGTATATGATATAATACATATGAAGGGAGTTGAGTATGAGAAAAATTTTAGTTATATTTTTTACACTGTTAATATCTATCTTTGCTTTTTCAATGAATGGCTATGTGGTAAAGGTATCAGATGGAGATAGTTTTGTTATGAGTAGCTATGGAAAGAGAGTAAGAGTTAGAATGTATGGGATAGATGCTCCAGAATTAAAGCAAAGCTATGGAGCAGAGAGTAAAAAATATTTAGAGAGTTTGATTTTACATAAAAAAGTAAAATTAAAAGTTTTGTATGAAGATAAGTATAAAAGAAAGGTTGCTAAAGTTTACTGCAATGGTAAGCAGATAAATTTAGTGATGCTAGAGACAGGAAATGCTTGGTTCTATAAATATCATGCAAGAAATGAAAAAGCTTATAGAAAAGCTTATGAAAAAGCAAAACAAGAGAAATTAGGTTTGTGGAAGCAGAGTAATCCTCAAAATCCAAGAGAGTTTAGATTGAAAAATCCAAGAAATAACTAATAGTTTAGAGGTGATAGAATGGAAGAAAAATTACTACTATTTAGAGAGAAAATTAAAGAGAAAAAGATAATAGAGGGAGCTTTAGAGGTACTTCAATGGGATTTGGAGACTAATACACCCAAAAAAGGAATGGATTATATAGCAGAGATAATAGGAAATCTAAGTATGAAAGAGTATGAGATTACAACATCTAAAGAGTTCCAAGAGTGTGTAGAGTTTTTAAAAGAGAATAGTGAAAAACTAAATGAGATAGAGAGAAAAGAGATTGAGGAATTAAGTGAAACAATAGAGAAAATGAAAAAAATTCCTCCTAAAGAGTATCAAGAGTATTCAGAGTTAGTTGCTAAAACTCAAGGAGTATGGGAAGAGGCTAAGAGTGAAAATAACTATGGAAAATATAAAGAGAATTTGGAAAAAATCTTTGATTATACAATAAAATTTGCTAATTACCATAAGAAAGATGAGAAAAATCTATATGATGTTCTTTTAAATGACTATGAAAAAGGAATGACTACTGAGAAATTAGATGAGTTTTTTACATTGTTAAAGAGTGAGATAGTTCCTCTACTGGAAAAAATTCAAGAAAAAGAGAGAAAGAATAAGAAACTTTTAGAAAAAGTAGATGTAAATAAGCAAAGAGAGTTCAATAGATTTATTAGTAAATATATTGGTTTTGATTTTGAAAGAGGAGTAATGGCAGAGAGTGAACATCCATTTACTATGAATATAAATAAAAATGATGTGAGATTTACAACTAAATATATAGAGGATAATCCTATATCAGCAATATTTAGTACTATACATGAATCTGGACACGGTATCTATGAGCAACAGATTGGAGATGAGTTGCAGGGAACTATTTTAGCAAGTGGTGGTTCTATGGGAATACATGAATCACAATCAAGATTTTATGAGAATATTATCGGTAGAGATATTCATTTTTGGAAAGGGTTATATAAGAGAATGAGAGAGGAATACTCATTTTTAGAGAGAATATCATTAGAGGAGTTTTATGAGGAGATAAATTCAGTAGAGAGTTCTCTTATAAGGGTAGATGCAGATGAACTAACTTATTCATTACATATTATGGTGAGATATGAGATTGAAAAAGGAATTATATCTGGAGAGATAAATGTTGAGAATCTACCACAGATTTGGAATGAAAAGATGAAAGAGTATTTAGGAGTGGCACCAGAAACTGATAGCGATGGAGTAATGCAAGATGTACACTGGGCAGCAGGACTTATTGGATATTTTCCCTCTTATGCACTAGGAAGTGCTTATTCAGCTCAGATATATAACACTATGAAAAAAGAGTTAAATGTAGATGAAATCTTAGAAACTGGAGAGCTTTATAAGATAAGAGAGTGGTTAGGAGAGAAGATACATAGATTTGGAAAATTGAAAAGCACTGTAGAGATAATTAAGGATGTCACAGGGGAAGAGTTAAATCCAAGATATTATATAGAGTATTTAAAAGAGAAATATGGTAAAATATATAATATCTAAATAGGAAAAGAGGTTAAAAATGGAGATATCGAGCAACATAATGCTATATATAATACTTGGTATAGCAACACTTTATATTCTGTACAAAAGTACAAGTATGATATTTAAGATAGGATTTATTCTATGTGTCACAGGATATTTGTATTATCAATATACTCAAGGATTGTTATAAAAAGAGGGTTACCCCTCTTTTTATAATATCTTAATTAAGATGTTGTTTTACCAAGAAAGTTGATGGTCCCTCTTTTTTATAATCTAAGTAGATACTATAATTTTTTTCATGATATTGCAAAACTTTATCTTTTGTTAGAAAAAATATTTTTGATAGAAATTGAATTGAGAAAATTTCAAAATTAATAATTATGTTTCTGTTGTGTAGCTCTTTTATCATTTTTAAAACAGAGCTATGTAGTTCAAAAAGTGAGGTAAAAGTTTCACTTCTTTTAAATAGTACAATCTCTTTTTTATAGTTATCTAAAGTTAAAAGTTTTAAAAGATAACTTTCAAAATTTTTAGGATTTATTTTTATAGCATAGTTTATTCTCTCTTCTATATACTGTTTTCCTTCAATATCAAGTATTTTTTTCATCTCATTATAGACATGATCAAAATTTTCAATTCTATCTTTGATTATATTTAATAAATAGTTTATAATCTTGTTGTTTTCGTAATTGAATGTACAAATAAATTTTAATTTTAAAATTTTGGAGTTTTTATGATCAGAAGCTCTGACCTTTTCATAGACGATTTTTAGTGTTGAATTACTATTGATATCCTCAATAATAGGAAGAAGAACATTCTTTTCGAAATCATAAAATCTAGTATAATTTTTATCGTTTAAATTGAATAGTGTTTTTAAAGTTTCAATATCGAAAATATATTCATTTTGTTTATCAAGAATAAATTTTTGATAAAGTAAGTGTGTGTATCTCTCTTTAAATTCAAGCAGATAATTTAAATTTAACTTGTTAAAAAAAGAGTTTTCGTTAAAAGAGCTATAGAACTCTTGAGAAAAATTTATACAGATAATATTTTTGTCAATATGGAATGAAGATATTATGGATATATATGTAATTGGTTTGTCATCATAAGAGATGATAATATTTTTCTCTTTTAATTTTAAAAGATCGTAAAAAATATTTTTTTCCAACTCCTCATAGTCAGAGTATATTTTTTTCTCTAAAAAAATCTCTTTACTGATTTCAGAGTAACGATTATAATTATTATTTTTAAAAATAAGGAGAATAGCTTTGTCCTTTTTTGTTAAAAATTTATTAAAATTTATTTGAAAATTAGATAAATTCTTTTTAGTAAGATGTTGTATAAAAGAATTTTGCAATTTTTGAGTACCTCCTAAAAAAAAATACACACGAAAAAGATAAAAAAAGACTCTCGTTATATGTAAATAATATCAT
The DNA here is from genome assembly GCF_040199715.1 of Fusobacterium sp. SYSU M8D902. NCBI lineage: Bacteria > Fusobacteriati > Fusobacteriota > Fusobacteriia > Fusobacteriales > Fusobacteriaceae > Fusobacterium > Fusobacterium sp. SYSU M8D902. The sequence continues at coordinate 43,920 of NZ_JBEFNA010000001.1, read as the reverse complement.
ATTTTCATTGAAATATCAATTAAAATCAACGAAAATGAAATAAAAATGTCTGTTTTGACAGAAAATGAAATGTAATATATATTATAGGTACAAAAATATATGATATATGAAGTTGGAGGAGTATTTATGAAGAAAAAAGTTTATTTATTTTGTTATGCAGGAATGTCAACTAGCTTATTAGTTGCAAAAATGAATAAAGTAGTGGAGAAATTTAATTTACCAATTGAGATAGAGGCTCATTCATATGCACAGGCTCATACAATAATACCAGAACAAAAACCTGATTGCATAGTACTAGGACCACAAGTAAAGTTTATGTTTGAAGATATGAAAGAGAAGTATGCACCAACTCCAGTAATGGTAGTAGATACAGCTGATTATGGGGCTATGAACGGAGAAAAAGTATTAAAAGAGATAATCAGAGTATTAAAAGGGGGTAAATAATGAATAAATTAATGGGAAATTTGGAAAAAGTTTTAATGCCGTTGGCTGAAAAAATCGGAAGAGATAAGTATCTAATATCTATTAGAGATGGATTCTTAGTTTCTTCACCACTATTAATAGTAGGATCTCTATTCCTTCTAGTTGCTAACTTTCCAATACCAGGTTGGAATGAGTTTTGGGCAAGATTCTTTGGAGAGGGATGGGCAGATAAATTATCACATCCAGTATCAGCGACATTTGATGTAATGACAATATTAGCAGTTATAGGAATAGGATATAGTTATGGACGTCAAGAGGAGGTAAATGGAATAAACTCTGCAGCAATAGCTCTAGTATCATTCTTTATCTTAACACCATTTGTTATATCTTTCGTTCCTCAAGGATCTTCAATCACTTATTCTGTAAGTGGTATACCATTAGGTTGGATGGGATCAAAAGGTGTTTTCGTTGGTATGTTTACAGCTATATTATCAGTAAAACTATTTGCTAAGATAATAAAGAAAGGAATAATTATAAGAATGCCTGAGGGAGTTCCACCTACAGTAGCAAAATCTTTTGAGGCTTTAATCCCTTCAGCTATAGTTATGATAGTTGTATTTATAATAAAAACTCTATTTGAAATGACAGAATTTAATGATATTCATACATTTATTTACAAGTTTTTACAGTTACCATTGGTGTCTATAGGAGCAACTTTACCAGCTTGTGTTATTTCATATATATTCTTACACCTATTCTGGTTCTTTGGAATAAATGGTTCAAGTGTAGTTGGAGCTGTATATAACCCAATATTAAGAGTTTTATCTATTGAGAACCTAGAGGCTTTCAAAACAGGAGCACCTCTACCTAATATAATAACAGGGCAATTCCAAGATATGTTTGCAACATTTGGAGGAGCTGGAAGTACATTATCATTGATAGTAGCAATGTTATTTGTATGTAAAAGTAAGAGAATAAGAAATTTAGGAAGTTTATCATTATTACCAGGAATATTTGGAATTAATGAACCAATTATCTATGGATTACCAATGATGTTAAACCCATTGATGTTAATTCCATTTATAATAGTTCCTACATTCAATATTATCGTAGCTTACTATGCTATGTTCTTTGGATTGGTACCATATACAAATGGTGTTCAATTACCTTGGACAACACCAATTATCTTCTCTGGATTCTTAACAACAGGAATAAGAGGAGCAATTTTACAAGGAATACTATTCGTAATTGGAGTTTTAATATATATTCCATTTATCAAAATTATGGATAAACAATATTTAATGGAAGAAAATAAAGAAGAGGAGAAGGAAGAAGAGGACGATATCTCTTTTGAAGATGTTTCTTTTGATGATTTAGAGGTGTAACTATGACAAAGATAATGTTAGTATTAAATCAAACACAAGCTGGACAAGGTGGAGAGGAGAACTCTTCTCTACCTCTAGCTGGAAAAAAGGGAGCTTTAGGGCCTGGAGTTATGATGGAACCATATCTAAAGGAGTTTGATGCTAAGATAATAGCAACAATATTCTGTGGTGATAAGAATTTTTTAGAGAATGAACTAGAAAATAGTAAGAAAATAGCAGCTATGGCAAAAAAACTTGAAGCTGATGTCATTGTTTGTGGACCAGCATTTAACTATGAAAGATTTGGAGAGATGTGTGGTTATTTAGTAAGATTCTTAAGAGAAAATACTAATATACCTTGTGTGGGAGCTATGAGTGAAGATAATCCAGCATATGAAAAATATAGTGGATTAGATCTAGTAAAAACTCCTAAAAAAGGTGGAATAGGCTTAAATGATGCTTTGAAAAATATAGTTAAGAAAGCTGTTGAGTGCTGTGAAAAATAAAATTGAAAATTTGCTAAATAATTTAAAACCTGAGATAGAGAGAGATTTTTCAGATTTAATCTCAATTAGAAGTTTAAAAGGAGAAAAGGAAGAGGGTTATCCTTTTGGAAGAGAGATAGGGAAAGTCTTAGAAACAGGATTAAATATAGGAGAAAAACTAGGATTTAAAACAAGAAATTTAGATGGTTATGCTGGAATATTGGAGATGGGAGAATCTGATGACTATATAGGAATTTTTGGACATTTAGATGTAGTTCCAGAGGGTACAGGTTGGAAGACTCCACCATATACTTTGACAAAAGATAGCGGGAAATTCTACGCTAGAGGTGTATTAGATAATAAAGGACCAATATTAGCTTGTATCTATGGTGTAAAAATCTTAAGAGAGTTGGGAATAAATTTTAATAGAAAAGTTAGAATAGTTTTGGGAACAGATGAAGAGAGTGGAATGAGTGACATGAACTACTATCTTTCTAAGGAGAAGCCCCCAGTTATGGGATTTACTCCTGATTGTAAATTTCCAGTAGTCTATGGAGAGAATGGGGTATTGAGAATAAAACTTACTTATCCTCTACTTGAGGGAAAAAGTTATAGATTAGAGAGAATAGAGGGAGAGTATTCAAAAGCTTTTATTCCAGATTATACAAAAATCTGTTATCAAATTGGTGAAAAAGTTGGTGAGGGGAAAAAAGCTCCTTCAAATAATCCATACTTAGGAAGCAACTCACTAATTAATGCTATCTCCTCAATTTCAGATGAGATATTGGAAAAATTAGATGCTGGATCTGCTTTTAAAGAGATATTGGAGCTATTTTCAGATGTTTATGGAGAGAGATTGGGAATAAAGTATAAGAATCCTGAGACAGGAGAGGTCTTAGTGAGCTTATATGAGATTAAGAAAAATGAGGAAAAACTAGAGGTATATTTAAGTGTAAGATACCCTGTTAATTGTAGTGAAAAAACTATAGTTGAAGAGATTGAAAAAAGAGTTAGTGGTAAGTTTGAAATTGAATTTTCAATGCCAAGTGTAGTTAAGGATAGAGAGGGTGAAATGGTTAGAAAGATGTCTGAAGCATATTTAGAAATAACTAACCTAGATAGCACCCCAGTTACTACTACAGGTGGAACTTATGCTAGAAAAGTACCTAACATAGTAGCTTTTGGACCATCTTTTCCAAATGAAAAAGGAATTGCCCACAATAGAGATGAATATATAGAGGTGGAGCATTTTTATAAATTAATAAAAATATATGCTTTGGCAATTTATAAGTTACTAGAGATAGAGTAATAAAAAAGACTGAGGAGTTTGAGATTCTTCAGTCTTTTTTTGTTTTGTAGATGTTTATAAAACAAAAAGTATTAAAATAATATTAAAAGTTGTTTTTTTCACAAAATAATGAAGAAAAAAGACCTTTTAAAAAAAAGTAAAATATATTAATATAATACTATAAAGGAATAAAAGTTTTGAGGAGGAGAAAAAGAGTTGTATTATGATAGTTTAACTTTGAAATTATTGAGATACATTAATAAGAGCATTGAAGAAGTAGCAGAAGAATTGAAAATATCAGAGAGAACTATAAGATATAGAATAAAAGATTTAAATGAAAATTTTTCTTCTCAAAAAAATTTCATTTATATAGAGAAAAAGATTATAAAATTTAAGGGAGAAATTTCATTTTTAGAGAAAATTTTAGAACAAGAAGAGTATGTCTTTGGTTCCAATGAAAGAATAGAGATAATACTACTATTACTATTATTTAATTCAGAAGGTTATAAAGCAGAAAAAATTATAACTATTTTAAATATAAGTAGAAGCACATTAAAACAAGATTTAAAAATATTAAGAAATGAATTAAAAGAAAAGAACATAGAGATCATATCTAAGGCTAACAAAGGACTGATTATAGTTGGAGAAGAGCTGGAAATTAGAAAATTAATTTTAGAGAAATTGAGAAATTATTTTGTAGTAAAAAATGAAAAAATAGAGTTATTGAAAGATTTGGATTTATTAAAAAGAAAAATTATAGAGGATTTTTTAGAGAAGGATCTAATTGAGAGAGTAGCAGTATTTTTTAAAAAAATAAAAATAGATTTAAAAAAGAAAATTTCTGATGAAGCTTTTCAAATTATTTTTATATATTTATTAATAACATTGAAGAGATTAAGAGGGGAATTGCGTCTTGAGAAATGTCAAAATTCTCAATTTATAAAAAGTACAGAAGATTATAAGGTGATTCAAAATAATATTGCTCTTTTAGAAGAGAAAAATATCAAAATAAATAGTGAAGAGATTATAAAAATAACAGAGTTTATTTTGGGAGCACACACCTACAATTTTCAGTATTCATTTTATGAGAATTGGATTTTAATAGAGAGATTTATTGATAATTTAATAGGAAAGATGAGCAAAGAGATAGAAATAAATTTGAATGAAGATAAAGTTTTGAGAGAAGGTTTAATAAATCATATAGTTCCAACTATATATAGATTGAAAAACAATCTTGTTTTACAAGAATCCATAGCAGAAGAGATAAGATATGAATATCCTAACTATTATATGAATATAAAAAAATTTGTGAAAGAGATTGAAAATTATATAGGGAAAAGTTTTTCAGATAATGAAATAGCTTTTTTAGTAGTACATTTTATTTTGGCTTTAAAAAGAAAAGAGGAAAAAATAAGGAATCATAAAAGAGTTGTTATTGTTTGTGGTTTGGGATATGGAACATCTAATTTATTAAAGCAAGAAATAGAGGAACTATTTGATATAGAGGTTGTAGATATAGTACCACTAAATAATATTAACAATATAACAGAGTTAGATGTTGATTATGTGTTGTCAACAATGGAGATAAAAGATGAAAAAATAAGTATTCCAATAATAAGAGTAAATGCTTTTTTAAAAAAAGAAGATATTATAAAATTATTAAGTTATGGAATAAAAAATAAAAAGATAGAAATAGAAGTTGAAGAGATATTAGAAGTGATAGAAAACTATATTGATATTAAAGATAGAGGGACAATAAAGAAAAAATTGTTAGAATATTCATCTGAAAAAGAGAAGATAAACTCTTTAGTTTCAAAATCATTATTAGAATTATTACCATTAAAAAATATAAGATTAGATGTGAAAGTTGATTCTTGGCAAGAAGCTATTGAAGAAGCTGGAGAGATATTATTAAAAAATAGTTACATAGATAAAGAGTATATAGAAGAGATGAAAAATAAAATTGTAGATTTGGGAACATATATGTTGATAGATGAGAAAGTTTTATTACCTCATGGAGATATGGAGAGAAATGTTTTCAAAACAGGATTATCATATGTACAATTAGCAGAAGATATTATTTTTCCAGGAGGATTACCTGTCAAACATATATTTGCTTTATGTACTATGAATTCAGAAGAACACATAAAAGGACTTTTGGAATTAAAGCAACTTTTAGAAGAAAAAAAATTAAGAATAGAGTTAGAAAAATGTTTAGATAAAAAAGAAGTGTTAAAAATAATAGAGAAAAATCTTTAAAATAATTGAAGGGGTGATAAAAAATGATACTACAATTAGAAAGAGAAAAAGTAGTAAAATACTTAAACTTACTTGTACAAAAAGGGTTGACTAAGGGAACAGGAGGAAATATCTCTATTTATAACAGAGAGAAAAATTTAGTGGCTATATCTCCAAGTAGTGTTCCATATGACATTTTAACACCATATGATATTATGGTAGTTGATTTAGAAGGAAAGGTTATCGATGGAAATCCAGACTATAAACCATCTTCAGAAACAGAGATGCATTTAAGTGCTTATAGAGAAAGAAAAGATTTTGGAGCATTTATTCATACTCATGCAATGAATTGTACAGCGATAGCATGTTTAAGAGAACCATTAAGAGCAGTGGATTATATGATAGCAATAACAGGGACTAATGAAGTTAAATGTGCTGAATATGCTACTTTTGGAACACCTGAATTAGCTAAAAATGCAACTGAAGCAATTAGAGGAGCTAAAGCTTGTTTGTTAGCAAATCACGGAGTTAATGTTGGAGCAGAAGATATAGAAAATGCTTTTGCAATAACTGAATATGTAGAATTTTGTGCTGAATTGTATGTTAAAGCAAAATCAATTGGAGAGCCAGTAATTTTACCTAAAGATGAAATAGATAGACACATAGAGAAATTTGGATCATATTGTAAACTATAAAATAGAGAGTGAAGAGGAATGTTTGAAGAGAAGTATATATTTAGAATTGATAAGAAGATGACAAGAGATGAAGTATTGGAAAAAGTAGGAAATGAATTTTTAAAAGATGGGATTGTAAACGAAAAATTTATAGCTGCTATAAAAAAGAGAGAAAATGAATATCCTACTGGATTGATATTAGAAGGTGGAACAAAGACTGCTATCTCTCATTCAGATGATGAATATGTATTAAAAGATAAGATAGCTATTGTTTTAAGTAAAGAACCAGTAGTATTTAAAAGTATTGATGATTTAGATAAAGAAGTTGAATGTAATGTTTTCTTTGTAATGGCACTTACTAAAGAAAATAAAAATGATATTTTAGTAGTACTAATGGACTTATTTGAACAGTATGAAGAAAAATTGAAAAATTTTATAAATATGAGTAATCAAGAGATATTAGAGTTTCTAATGTAGAATGGAGGAGAAAATGGGGTTATTTAGCAAATTGTTTAAAAATAATGAGGGAGAGAAGGTAGAGAAAAAAGATGTTGTAGTTGAAGAGGTAAATACAACAGATAATAAAAAATATAGAGCGATCATAGCTTGTGGAAGTGGAGTTGCTACTTCAACTATGGCAAGAAAGAAAATAGAAAAAGGATTTGAAGAAAGAGGATTAAAAGTTGAGATAACTCAATGTAAAATAGGAGAATTAGAAAATTTAGCTAAAGTACAAAAGCCAAACTTTGTAATACATACTGTAGTTTTACCACAAGGATTAACATTTGATTGTCCTGTATTTTCAGGAGTACCTTTTTTAACAGGAGTAGGATTAACAAAAGCACTAGATGAAATTATAGATAGTATAAAAAAATAGGGGTGGAATTTTATGGGAATAATAAAAGCTTTATTGGATATGGGAGCTGTAGTTGTACTTCCAATTATAATATTTTTAATAGGAGTATTTTTTAGATTAAGGGTAAAAGATGCGTTTAAATCAGGTTTGACAATAGGAATAGGATTTGTTGGAGTAAATTTAGTAATAGGAATGTTGGTTGGAAATTTAGGAACAGCTACACAAAAAATGTCAGAAAGATTTAATCTTAATTTGACAACAATGGATGTAGGATGGCCAGTAGAATCAGCTATTTCATTTGCAACACCATTAGTAATTTGGGTTTTCATACTAGCATTAGTAATAAATTTAATTATGTTGACAATGAACTGGACAAATGTAATGAACGTTGATTTATGGAATTTCTGGCACTTTATTTTTACAGGAGCCTTAGTATATTATACAACACATTCTATGGTATTAGCTTTAATAGCAACAGCAATTTCAATAGTGATAATCATAAAATTAGCTGACTGGGCAGCACCAATAATAAGTAAATACTTTGGAATGGAAGGTGTTACTTTTGCTCATATGGAGTCAATAAACTGGTTACCTATAGGATATGGAATTAATAAATTAATAGATATGATTCCAGGAATAAATAAAATTGATATCAGAATGAACTCTGGAGAAAATAAAAATACAAATTCATTGATGTCAATTTTTGGAGATCCAGCTATAATGGGATTAATTTTAGGAGCTATAATTGGAGCTTTAGCAGGATATGGATGGAAAGAAGTATTGATGTTAGCAATGAATTTAGCTGCTGTAATGTTTCTAATGCCAAGAATGGTAAAAATATTGATGGAAGGATTAATTCCATTATCAGAAGCTGCTCAAGAGTTTATGAATGCTAGATTTCCTGGAAGAAAAGTATATATAGGACTTGATGGAGCAATAGCTATTGGAGATCCAGGAATAATGTCAGTAGGAGTAATTATGGTACCTATATCACTATTATTAGCAGTGATTTTACCAGGAAATACAATGTTACCTTTTGCAGATTTAGGAATAATACCTATATTATTAACTTGGGCAATAATTCCTTCTAAAGGAAATCTATTCAGAGCATTGGTATCTTCAATAATAGTAATGAGCTTGATACTTTTAATAGGTTCAGCTATGGCACCATTACTAACAACAATAGCAAAAGAGGTTGGATTTGCAATACCTGAAGGTGTAGGAAGTGTATCTTCATTGGATGCTGGTTCACATGTATTATCATATGTAATTTGGAAGATCTTTTCATTATTTTAGATAATAAAGTAATAAAAAAGACTGAGGAGTTTGAGATTCTTCAGTCTTTTTTTGTGTGAGATTAAAAGTTGTCTTTGAGTTTAGAATAAAGCTGGTAAATTTTTTTATTATTAAGTTTGATAAGTTTTTTCATCTGATATATGCTGATATCTCCACACTCGTTCTCCAATTTTCTATATTCAAATTGGATTCTATTTAATTTTGATTCTAGCACATTTAATGTAGAAATATTTGAGTGGAATCTATCTGTATCATATTTTAAAATCTTTTTAAACTTTGTTTCAAAGAGATAGAATTTTCTATCTAATTTTTTAAATTTACCAATGATTAGGTTTAGTTTATAATTTTCTCTCTCTAGTTTTTTTATTTCAGTTTTGATCTTATACATTTTGATAATATCCTTATTTTAGATTTAATTCTCTTTTGCTAAACAGAGAATTCCATTTTTATTGTGACCTAAGTTAATTTTTAATTTTAGAACATTGAATTTTTTACCAAAAGTAGTCTCTTCAATTATTATAAAATTATCTTCAAAAGCCTTACAATCACTGAGATAACAGTTCTCTAGAGTAGTTTTGTCCTGTATAAAGTTTTTATCACACTTCCCAATTATAGTATTTTGGTCTAGAGAGAAAATCTCACAAAATCTATTATTAACATAGACATATTTAAAATCAGAATCCTTTATAAAAACGATATCCTTTTCTAAATTTATATCTAAGATTTCATTTAAAACATCTAGTAATATTTTTTTAAAATTTGTATTACTTAGCATAGTGACTCCTTTTCATTACAAACTGTAATATCAATCTAATTAAAATTAACTACCAAAATAAATAGTTGTATAAATTTTCAATTATTTTCTATTATTTTGATGCCACAAATTATATCATGTTTATTAAATTTATTTGTCTTTTTTTGGACAGAATTAATAAAAAATTCAAAAAATAATGAAGTATTTTTTTTAGTATAAATCCTAAAATAGAAAAATAAAAGATAAAATTGTGATAACATATTTAACAATATTAGTATATTATCAATGAAAGGGCAAAATAGTATGTTAAATATAGTAAAGAAAATTATTGGTACGAAAAATGATAGAGAGATTAAGAGATTAAAAAAAATAGTTAATAAAATAAATCTATTGGAAGAGAAGTTTATAAAATTAACAGATGATGAATTAAAATATAAAACTATAGAGTTTAAGGAGAGATTAAAAAAAGGGGAAACTCTAGAGGAAATATTGATTGAGGCTTTTTCTGTAGTTAGAGAGGCAGCTAAAAGAACTATAGGAATGAGACACTATGATGTTCAATTATTGGGTGGGATAGTACTCTTTGAAGGAAAGATATCAGAGATGAAAACTGGAGAAGGAAAGACACTGGTAGCTACTTGCCCCATGTATTTAAATGCATTGGAGGGAAGTGGAGTTCATATTATAACAGTAAATGATTACCTAGCTGTTAGAGATAGAGAGATAATGAAACCTCTTTTTGATTTTTTGGGAGTGACAACAGGAGTAATATTAAATAATAGTAGTCCTGAGGAGAGAAAAGTAGCTTATGATGCAGATATAACCTATGGAACTACAGCACAATTTGGTTTTGATTACTTGAGAGATAATATGGTGCAAAATAGAGAGGAGAAGGTACAACGTGGATTTAGTAGTTGTATTATAGATGAGATTGACTCAGTATTGATAGATGAAGCAAGAACACCATTAATAATATCTGGAGCAAATAATGATAAAGTAAACTTGTATATACTCTTCCGTCAAGTAGCAGATATATTGGAAAGAAGTTATGAAACAGAGAAATTACAACAGATAGATGATTTGAATGAAAGAGGAAAAAAACTTAATGATATTCCAGAGGAATTGAGGAAAGATTATGAAGTTAATGAAAAAGATAAGAATGTTATCTTAACAGAGAAGGGAATAAAAAAAGTTGAAAGTTTACTTCAAATTGAAAATCTTTATTCAACAGAGAGTGTAGAGTTAACTCATTACTTAAAACAGGCTCTATATGCAAAGGAACTATATAGAAAAGATAAAGAATACATAGTGAAGGATAATAAAATTGCTATAATTGATACGTTTACAGGAAGAATAATGGATGGACGTCACTTTGGAGATGGGCTACATCAAGCTATTGAAGCAAAAGAGGAGTTAGAAATAACAGGAGAAAGTGAAACAATAGCAAGTATAACTATTCAAAACTATTTTAAGATGTATAAAAAATTATCTGGAATGACAGGGACAGGAGAGACTGAAATTGCTGAATTTGTAAATACATATAATCTGAATTTAGTAATTATTCCAACAAATAAACCAGTTCAAAGAAAAGATCATGCAGATATACTGTATAGAACTCATGAAGAGAAACTGAATGGGATTGTAAACAAGATAAAGGCGATACATAAAAAGGGTCAACCTATTCTTGTGGGAACATCATCTATACAAAAATCTGAAGAATTATCACAGTTACTTAAAGAAAATGAGATAGAACACAGTGTATTAAATGCTAAATACCACAATGAAGAAGCTGATATAATTGCACAAGCTGGAAGATTTGGAGCTGTGACAATAGCAACAAATATGGCTGGAAGAGGAACTGATATACTTTTAGGTGGAAATCCAGAAAAATTAGCGATGAAAAATTCTTTAGAACAGGGAGAAGAGGAGTATCAGAAAAGTTATGAAAAATATAAGAAGATTTGTGAAGTTGAGAAAGATCAAGTAAAAAAATCTGGTGGATTATTTATTTTAGGAACAGAAAGACATGAATCAAGAAGAATAGATAATCAGTTAATAGGTAGGGCTGGTAGACAGGGAGATGTTGGAGAATCTCAATTTTTTCTATCATTTGAAGATGAGATAATGGGAGTATTTGGATCAGAATATTTTAGAAAATTGGTTGATAAATTTAACTTTAAACCTAATGAGGAGATTTTACATCCAACTATAACAAAAACAATTGAAAAAATTCAGCAAAGTATAGAGAATAGAAACTTTACAGCTAGAAAAAGATTGTTTGAATATGATGAGATTATAAATATGCAAAGAAAATCTATCTATGAAAATAGGGATAAAATCTTGAGTAGTGATACTCTTAAAAGTTCAGTATTGAATATGTTGAGAGAGGTTACAGAGAAGATAGTAAGAAAAAATATAGTGAAAGATATAGATGATAGATTAGATATAGAGAATCTAGTTGAGTATTTTAATCAAAGATTTCAGCATAGTATTGAAGACTTGGAAGAGTATAGATCTATGAATATAGATGAGTGTGTAGAGAGAATATATCTAGATTTAGAGAAAAAATATTTTGAAAAAGAGAGCTTTTTTGGTGTAGGTGTGATGCCACAACTTGAAAAATACTGTCTGTTAACAATGTTAGATAAAAATTGGAGAAACCATATTAAAGAGCTAGATGATCTGAAATCTAGTATACATTTAAGGAGTTATGCTCAAAAAAATCCTGTGATTGAATATAAAATTGCAGCAGGAGAGATATTTCAAGAGATGATTAGCAATTTTAAAGAGGAAGCTATCTATATGATATTTGGAGCAACTTTAAAAGTTAAAGAGGAAAATTAGGCACAAAATCCTTTGAGGTATGTATCTATCTTATTTGAATTTAGATAAATTATCTTATTTTTTTCAGTTATAAAGTTTTCTTTTTTTAAGGTTGAGTAAGTAGCATAGAAAAGACTTCTACTTACATTAAAATTTTCGGGATTGATCTCATCTTTTGAAATTGTTTTACTAGCATCAGCATAAAGTTTTAATACAGACATTATATACCCCTTGGTATTGAAAAGATGTTGAAAGTACTTGATATATGTATTTCTAATTAATTGTATAATTATTTTTTCTGCAGGGGTATTTTTTAGTGTTTCAAAAAAGTCAGTATCAATTTCCTCAAGAATAGTGTTATTTTCTAATGCTTCTATTTCAACCTCAAACTCTGGAACAAAATATAAGTCTGTAGGTAGAAATGAGAAGAAATTACCAATAAATTCACCAGCTTTTATACAATTTTCATTGGATATTATCTTTCCATTTTCCAGAATGTATCTAGAGATAATTTTTCCATGTTTAAGTAGAAAAAATTTTTGATCTAAGAAATAGAGTTGTTTTTTATTAAGAGTAATTTGTTTCTTCATAGTTGACTCCTTTTTATAAAATTGAAAACTGAATATTAATATAATACATATATTTAAAAAAAATAAGGTTCTTTTATGAAGAAGTTGTAAAGAGTATGAAAACAAAAAGAAAAAATGGAAGAAATAATATATAATTTTATTTATTTTTCCTTTCTAAATATCTGTAAATCAATATTTATCAAAAAGAAATAAATTTATTTTTCAATAAAAAGCCAATAAAATCAAAGGTTAAAAAAATATTAAAGTAAAATTGTCCATTTTTGGATTTTTTTTAAATAAATTTATATTATATTAGTTTATAAAAATATTATTTTAATATTTTAATTTTATGGAGGGGACTTTTTAAGTGAAAAGTAAAATAATTTTGGATCAATACGAGAGGCATTACTTGGATGGAAAGTTTTTTATAGTAAAAAAGGGAAAATTAGTTTCAAGAGATATATTAGATAGTGGAAAAATAATAACAAATGAGAATCATCTTAAAGAGGGGGATCTGATAGGAAACTTTTTTGAGTTTTTACCAGATAATAACATAATACTTCCAGAGATAGATATAGAGGTTGAAGCTCTAGAAGATGGCACGATATTAGAGGAGTTTGAATTTTCAGCAGATGATATTTTTCAGAATATCTATTTTGAAAAGATGTTAATGCAGTTGATAAAAAAAAGTATGATTAAATTCTTTTATCAAGTTTATGACACAAAAGGATATATTATGGCTATTTTAAAACTTTATGCTAATGATGAGAAGACAATATCAAAAAAGGATATAAATTATGAGAATTTCAACATAAGTAGAAGTCAATTTTATCTTATCTATTCAAAATTGAAAAAAGAGAAATTTATCATAGAAAAAGAGAAGAAAATAATATTGAATATAGAGAAAATAGATGAATATCTTTCATCAAATTATGATTAATCATAAGGAGGTATGATGTTTTCAAAAAAATTAGAGTACGGGTACGTTATTTTAAAACTTTTGAAAAATACTAATGAAATTAATAAAATTTCGGGAAAAGATATAATACAAGAGGGAAATATCCCTCCTAATATGGGATTGAGTATATTGAGTGAACTATCAAGAGGAGGACTTATAAAATCCTTGAAAGGAAAGAATGGAGGATTTTATCGTGAGAAGTCTAGAGAGATAACTCTATTTGAGTTATTCCAAGTGTTAGAAAATCAGGGAAAGCAGATGAAACCATTTTTTAATGAGGAGTTTAGAAATGATGTAGTCTATATAGGAGCTATGGTAATGCAGGAGATGGCAAATATAAAAATATAAAAATATTAAATAAATCCTATTTAGGAAAAAATAAAAAAAAAATTATGATAATATGTCTTTGTAAGGCGAAAGAATGGAGTGAAAAAATGAAAAAATTAACAATGTGTTTTTTACTAGCAAGCTTAAATGTATTTGCTTTCAGAATTGATGGAATCACCTTTGATCAATCTCTAGACAAGAGTGGATATAAAGAGTATAAAGTCTATAACGACTCACTTACAAAATCTAGATATAAGGTTAAGATAAGTAATGGTTCTAACGAGAAAGTAAACATGAGTAGTATAGTAAAGGTTTATCCGCAAATCTTAACTGTGGAACCACATTCTTATGCAATATTAAAACTTTTTGGTGATGCACCAAAGGAACTTGAAGCAAGAGAGTATGATTTCAATCTAGAGTTTGCACCAGTTGTAATTCCAACAATTAAAAAGAATGGAGATAAAAAAACTGTAGCAGGGACAAGTTCAATAAAGTTAGCACCTTCACTGGCTATGAGTGGTTATGGTGGAACAATAGACTGGGCTAAGTCTTTAAAAGTAAAATCTTTAGATCTGAAAAAATCTAGTGATGGAAAGGGACTAGAAGGTGATATCGTAGTGGAGAATAACGCTCATTCAGGATTATCTTTGGGAATAAAGATGTATGATGAGTATAAAAACAAGCTAGATTCCTATGCAATAGGAAGAATACCTAAACAATCTACAAAAAGTATAAAGATAAAAATAAACAATTTTGAAGATCCTAAGGAGATTAAGAAGATAGTATTCTATACATCAGACTTAGGAGATTTAGGAGAAGTTGATATCTAGTATATCTAGTTAATCATAAATAAAAAAGATAATAAATAAAAATAAAAAATCAGGAGGAAACAAAATGAAAAAATTATTATTAGGATCAATGTTAGTATTAGGAGCAACATCTTTTGGAGCAATACTAGAGGATTTAGAAAATACTGGGAAAAAACCAGCAGCACTTAATATTAGAGTAACAGGTAATGTAGTGGATTCGACAACATATTCATTAATAGTAAAGCCTTTAGATTCAACAAATTCACTAGACACAATGCAATTTAATTTTGATGGATTAGTTATTGGAAAAGCAACCACAGCAGAAGGGAGATATTCAGCAGGAGTTTACAAAGATAATGAATTGATAAAAGAAGATTATAAAATAGCAGCTTCTTTAAAAAGAAATGGAGTAGATGCTGTTGGAACTCCAACTAAATTAAAAGAAGCATATTTAGACTATTCTTTAGATGAGCCACAAGCAGTAGGAAGAGAGTACATAGGTAGAGTAAATGTAAAAGCTACAGGTAAGGCTAAAGGAAGTTTTGTGGATAATGGAGTAAACTTAGAAGTACTTGTAAAAAAAGCAAACTAAAAAAGTAAAAAACGACACGCTTAGCGTGTTGTTTTTACTAATTTATCTTAAGGAGTAGGATAAATCAGTAAAAACAACAATGGAGGAACAGATGATAGAATGAAAAAGAAGATATTATTCTTATTTCTACTTGGGATGTTTTCTAAGGTTTTTTCAGCAGAGTATACTTTAGAAGAGTTAGATGCACTTTATAATGATAAAGTAATTACCCAAGAGGAGTATAGTATCCTAAAAAAAGAGATTCTAGGGAGTAATGAGCTAGAGAGTGGATACTACAATTTAAAGATAAATGGAAAACAGGTAACAAATATCTATTCAGTGGCTACAAAGGGAGAGAGAGCATATCTAAATCTAGAGGAGTTTTTAACCCTATTAAACCTCAATAACTATGAGAAGAAAGATAGTGTTTACAAAATCTATTTAGGAAACAGTTTGGAAGAGGTAGTTATAGATACTAAAAAAAATAGAGTTTCAAAAAATGGTAAAAATATACCATTGAAAGAAAATTGGTACTCAATGGAGAAAGGTAATTTATACTTAGAGAAAGATGTTTTCCAAGAGCTATTTTTATCATACTGTACAGTAGATAATTCTACTCTTCAAGTGAGCATGTATGTAAACTTTGCAACTCCAGAGGAGATAAGTAGTATCTTAGATGTAACAGCTGACAAATTAAAGAATGTAGATGTACAACCAGATATAGTATATAGAGGAAAGAGGAGTCTATTTGATCTGGGATATACAAGGGTACAATTAGGTCAGAGTTTTGTAAAAAATGAGCATGAAAAAGGGTATAAATCCAATTGGGATGGATCTTTAGAGTATCAAGGTGGATTGCTATATGGAGAGTTCTTTGCAGGTTATGATCTAAAAGAGAAAGAACTTAGAGATTTAAAGTTAGAGTATGAAAATATATGGAATGATCATACATTTGTAATCAATAATAGAGGAAATGGATCAAAGAGAGAATGGGGAGTAGCATTCTATAAAGATAAAGGATTTACAACAGATGGTAGTAAGATTACTATAAAAGAGAGTGTGCCTATAGGAAGTAGGGCAGAGTTAATCTACATGGGAACACCTATAGCTATTGAAGATGAAGTCAATGGAAGTGTTGAGTTTACCAACGATATGATTGTAGGAGATAGAACATATCAATTAAAAATCTATACTCCAGATGGAAAGATAACTTTAAAAGAGATAAAGACAGTAGAAGATTACAATAGACAGAATAGACATGAGATCAAATATGATTTTAGTATAGATGAGAATAAAGATAAGAAAAGATATGCAACAAAGGGAAATGTATTCTACGGTATTACAGATAACTTCACATTAGGTGGAGGATACACAAGAGATATAGTGGATACAGAGAATGGATATAAATATTTTGATAGTAACTCTCTTGAAGTGATATATGGAGAGGTTTACAATGGATACTCATATACATTGAGAACATCAGGAGAAAAGACATGGAACTCATTTGATGAGTATTCAAAAAAATTAGATGATCGTTACAAATATGAGGTAATGGGAGATCTTAGAGTAGGAAAATATAAATATAAATTATCACAAGAGAATTATGGAAAATATTATGATGAAAAGAGAAGAAATAACTTTGAATTTCAATATGATGTTTTTGACAATACTCGTTTAACATATGATATTGAAGATATGAAAAGATATGATAAAACGAAAGAGAGAAGTGAAAAATTAGGATTCAGCCATGATTTTACATTCAAGAAGGTACTATTGGGATCAAGTGCAAAGTTTGATCTAAAAGATAGTAATAAAAATGAGTATAGTGTAAATGCTTACTATAATGGTTGGCAGAGTATGACTGCTCGTTTAGAGAACAAATGGGAAAATTCAGGAAAAGATTATGAAACAACTTTGAATTTCTACAATAATAACTTTAGAGGATTATTTGATGTTTCTGTGGAGCTTGGATACTCAAATATAAGAAAAGAGAGTGTAACATTTAAAGTGAGTCTAGATATAGATAACTGGTTAACATTCGATAGTAATATAAGTAAAAATGGAAGTAAAGAGTTTAGAGTAGGAGTAGATAGAGTAATTGATCTAAAAAATCCTAAAGTTCGTATAGATAGTATGGACGTTTCAAGAGTAAATGTAATTACATTCATTGATAATAATAACAACAATATCTTAGATTCAGATGAGATAACAATTGATGGTGTAGAGGTTACAATAGGAAATCAGAAATTGATAACAAATAAAAAAGGAAGAGGAACATTCTACAACATTTCAAATGGACTTCTTCACGACTTAAAACCAAAAATAAAGAAACCGTCATTTGCATTGGGAGATAATAAGATAAAAGTATTAAGTAATGTATCTTCTACAGTAGATGCATATATTCCTGTCAAACCAATGATCAATCTTCATGGAGTGATTGAATTAGATAAGATACTGAAATTAAATGAACAGGAAAAAGAGGATTTCTATTCAGAAATACTGATTGAGATTAAAGATGAAAAAGGAAAGACAATTGAATTAGTATCTCCAGATAATACAGGAACTTTTGATGTAAGTGGATTATTCCCAGATTCATATAATATAGAAGTTTCATATGTGGGAACTAAGTACAATATAGAATCTTTGGCTAAAGAGATGAAATTAGATTATAAATACAATGAGTTTGTATTGGGATTTGAACATAAGATCACATTTAATGTAACAAATCAGAGTATAAAACTAACAGAGCATATATAGTAGAAAGGAGAAAATGAGAAGAAAATGAATAGAATATTTATAATAGCTTTCTTAATAATCAACGGAATTTGTTCTTGGGCTCAAGAATCAGTTTCTCCAGAGTTAAATATTCCGCCATTAACAATTGAAGGAACATACCCTATGATTCCTCTTCTTCCTGCTATTCCTACAAAAGGAGAAAATAGAGAAAATGATGAAGTTAGAAAGCTAGAAAAAACCTATACTGTAATGTTGGAATCAAGAGTTAATGTGTTCGTTCCATTAGAAGTTATATCAGATATAAATATTGATGCAGTTCTTGTTGGAGATCAAATTGCAGAGATTCCATTTGAAATAGAATTAAATAGAAAACCTGAGAAAAAAGATTATTACTCAATAAAATATAGTGAAAATATATTAGATATTGATAATGATGGACAAATGGATACATATATATATTCTCCTCAGTATATAAACGAAAAAATTTCAAAGGATAATACTGTAAAAATTTATGGTGAAAAAATAAGTAAGGAAGGAACTCATAAGAAAAAAGTATACGTAACAGTTGAAGTTGGAAATTAGAAAGAGGAGAGGGAAACTCTCTCCTTTTTTTATAATAATAGAATGTATGGAGGAAAAAATGAAGAAAATAATAGTTTTTGGTTTATTTATCTTGGGGACACTTTCTTATGGTGAAATAAAAATCAAAATTCATGAGCCAATCAGATTTAAAAATGTAAATACTAGAGCCGTTGGTGATTTGATTGTAGGTGAGGGAAGTTTAGAGATCGCCACAGATAAACTAGAGGAAGATTTTAATAAAAAACTTATTTTAAAATTTCCAGAGACAGGATTGATGACAAATAAGAAAAGATGGTTAAAAATAGAAAAATATATGATGGAGAACAGTGAAAAAGAGTTTAAAATTACTCAAAAGAAGAAGATAGTGAAAATATATGCACTTTTAAGAAGAAAAACTTTAAATGATAAGATGATAGATGCTGAACTATTAGAGGGAGAGTATGTAGGAAGAGTACCTATAATTATAGAGCAGTATGGTAAACCAATTGAAGATATGAGTAATTTGGAAACAGAGAGTAAAAATCAATTATAAGATAAATTAGAAGGAATTTTGACTTGAAAGGAGAGTTTGTTTTTATCATTAAAAACAATAAAATTGAGATGTTAAAAAAAATAGTGATAGGAATTTCAATAATGACAACTTTGGTATTTGCTGGTGAAAATTTGAAGTTTGATATAGAAAATAAGAGTGGAATTATAAAGATTTTAGTAAAAAAAGATAAAAAGAGTATTAAAGAGATTGAAAAATCAGTAGTAGAGTATAAAGTTAAAAGTGGAGATACTCTTAGTAAGCTAGCTAAAAAATATAAAACTGCAGTAAGAAAAATAGCTTTTGACAATAATATAAAAAATATTAATTTAATTCAAGTAGGTCAAAAAATTATAATTATAAAGGATAACTAATGAAAAAGATAATGTATATTTTAATTCTTTTATTGATGAGTATAAATGCTTTAGGATACATAAATATATATCCTAGTAAGTTTGAAAAGAGTATAAAAGAGGAAACGTATGAGGAGTTCACACTATATAATAGAACTCAAAGAGATATAAAATATAGAGTGTACCTTGAGGATATTGAGGGTAAAAAATCAATGACAGATTGGATAAAGATATATCCAAAGAGTATATCATTAAAACCTTTAGAGGAAAAAACAATAAAGCTTTCAGTAAAAGCTCCAACTGGAACTCCAGCAGGAGAGTATAATTCAAACTTGGTTATAAAAGAGATAGAGAGTGTAAAAAAGACTAGAGATGAAGATGAAAGCAGAGTGAAAGTAATGACAATGTTAAAGTTAAAACTGAAAGGATATATAGATTAGTAGTAAGGAGGATAGAGATGAAGAGAAAAACTCTTATAATATTAATATTTAGTATATTAGTTATATTATTAGGGTGTTGGAGTTTTAATGTTTATAAAGATAAACAAAAAGAGATTAAAGTAATTAAAATAAAGAAAGAGAAATTGGATAAAAAATATGAAAATATATCCTTTGTATCTATAAACGAAGAGTATATTATTTTTTCAGATGAAGAGAGATCATATTGCTATAATTTGAAAGATAGAGAGTTAAAAAAATTAGATTATTTGATAGTTAGTGAGGTAGAAAATAACTATATCATACAAGAAAATAGCAAATATGGAGTGGTGAATAAAGAATTTAAAGTGATATTTAAACCAATTTATGATTCAATAACAGCTTCTGGATTAAAAGATGTCATAATTGGAAAGAGAGGTAAACTTTCTTACTTGATATCTTTGGAGAAAAGAGAGATTTTAAAACAGTATGAAGAGATATACCCAATGGATGAAGATAGAAATATACATATAATTGACAACTCTTTACATGGATATTTAAATGAGAAATTGGAAGAGGTAATATCTGGAAATTATATATTTTTATTTTCCTTTAAAAATAAACTTGTAATAGCATACAATGGAAAGAAATATGGAGTTATTAATAAAAATAATGAAATTGTAGTTCCTTTTATCTATGATGAGATATATCTTCATAAGAATGGGAATATTTTAGTAAAGGATTCACAGGGATATACAGATTTCAAAGAGAAAAAATCACTTTTAGTTGATACAATCTACCCTTCTTTGAGTGATTATCTAATCTACGAAAAAGATAATCGTTTTGGAATATTAGATTTAGAGACATTTGAAATAAGTAATACTACATATGAGGAATTAAGTCCTAGAGTTGATGGAAATTACATAATAGTTGCTGAAAATGAGAGATACGGAATAGCAAGTGTAAAGGATTTTGAGAAAAAGGTAACACTAAAATATGACTATATTTCTCCTATAACAAAGGATGTTTTTGTAGGTGGGACATTAGAAAAAGGATTGAATGCTCTTATTATTCCTGAGATAAAGGAAACAGCAGAGATATATGATAAAGTACAGTATTGTAATAACTACTATTTGGGATATAGAGAAAATGAGAATGTAGATGTAATAAATCAAAAAGGAGATACTATTTTAACAGTAAAAAAATCAGAATTACTATATATTAATGAGGATATAATTTTATTGAATAAAGAGAGTAATATAGAGATAATTTTAAAGGAGGAGATCAATAAATGAGAGTATTGAAATTTATATTTTTCTTTATAATATCTATTGTTTCTTTTGCTTTTGAGATAGATTCTATAGATTTTAGTAAGGAAGTAATTGCTGGAAAAACAGAAACGAAGGTATTTACTATAAATAATAAAAGTGAAAATACATATGGTTATAAATTAGATATATATGGAGATAAAAATGTATCAGTTTCACCAAAAACTCTATATATAGCCCCTAATACTGAAAAAACATTTACAATTACAGTAAATGGAAATAAGAAAAAAGGGGATCATATATATCAGTTACTGATAGATCAAAAAATGTTAACAGAAACTAAAAAAGTGAAAACAAATATGATGTTTAGAATAAAACAGAAGTATACAGTTATTTAGCGAGGAGGATAGATGAAAAAATATTTACTTATTCTGATGTCTTTTTTTATGGTTATATTAGGAATAACATCTTTTTCAAATGTAGAAAATGAAAAAGTTCCCAATGAACTGATTATAAATAACCCTAAAAAAGAAGTGACAACTATAGAGAGTTTAAAAAATAGAGAGCATGGAGAGATGAATATCTCTGTAACAAAGATAAATCCTATTCCAATTACTGGAATAGAGAGAGATGGGAAGTTGGAGTTTGAACTTCCAGAAAAAGTTGAATTAGAAGAGAATATTTTTGTAACAGATGATGTTAATAAAATACAGGAACATAGAACATTAAAATTAAATAAAAATTTAACAACATTTTCATTAGAAAATCAAACTGAAAAAACTAAATTAAAAGTTGATAAACCTAGTGATTCAAAGAAAATATATATAGCTGTAAAAGAGCAGGATAAAATAAAGAGAGTATATGAGAATAATTATATGAATTATGATAGTACTGATATTGGAAATGCTTATATATATCTAGATGGAAGAGTACATTTTGGGAATTTATATAATTCTAACTTTAATAAAATAAGTCAAGGAGAATTATTTATAGGAAAAAATGGAAAAGGTAATGGGTTTGATCTTACAATTCCATTAAAGAATACAGTTCAGATTACCAGAGATACTTATGGAACTGTTGAGGAAACTTCTTTTTATATTTCAAGTTTGGAACAAACTTCACGTTCAGGAGACTATTTTTATAATAAAAATGGAAACTTTGGTTTAATTTTAAAGAAATCGAATTCTTTAAAATATATAGCAGAAGGTCGTGATGTGATTAGTAATGATTTTTTTGATGTAGTACCAGCAATTAAGATACCTCAAAATTATTATGGAGGATTTGATAAATTTCAAGAATTTAGAGTTGGTGCTAGACATACTGATACTAGAAACTATCATTATAGAACAGTAATAAAACATGCTGGTGATGATATAAGAACATTTACTGCACATGAAAATATTGATATGACAAAAGTACTTGTGGGTAATACTGTTAACATTAATGGAAAATTTGACAGAAGAGAAAGAAACTTTCTTACTTGCTTATATACTCAAGTTGATTCTATTCCAATATACGAAAATAAACATGCAAATGTCATAGCATCAGTAATGACAGTAGAAGAAAATAATAGAAAAGTGGGAGATTCAGGTGTTGTAGGACCTTCAATCTATCCTAAATTTAAAGTAACAGTAGCTGATGAGTATGAATTTAATTATTATCATGAATGGGATTCTGCTTATGGAGATAGACTTAATTTTACAATTAAAAAGTTGCGTGAAAATGTAGGGAATAAGAGATATACTATTAAAGTGTATTCTGGTAGAGATTATCATGTTTTGTTAGGAGTTTTAAATTTAAACATAACAAATGGAATAGGAGATGGTGGAGGAACATCACCAGACTCAGGAAATTCGGGAGGAACAAATATTCCAGAATATGATTTAGGATATGCAGAATTCCAAAATGATTCTAGAATTAGTAAGTATTGGATATTTGGAGATGGATATGCAATAAAAAATAATGAGAACAAAAGGTTAAATTTTAGAAGAGTTGCTCATATAACACAAGGTTTTTTTAGAAATGATTTAATTAAAAATGAAGAAATTACTAATATAATAGTAAATGGACAAACTTCTACTGAAGAGAAATGGATGAATGGGAAAAAATATCGTATTTTTTCTCTTAATGAAGGGAATAAAATAGCTATTCCTATAGGTAATAATAGTGGTAACTTTATAGATAATATGGCTATATATATAAATAATATTAAAAATGAAAATTATAAAGCGAAAATAAATATTAAGTTAATAGGCAATAAAGCAAAATATAATGGAATGATAAATTTAACATTTGTTGGAAAAGCAGCTCAAGTAAGGTATGGAAACTTAGATTTATCTAAATATCCAATATCAGAAACTAATGCATTAAATTTTGATAAACTTTTTAATAGTGAAGATTATTCAGGAGATAAATTTTTTCCTTTTTCATCTGTAGTAGGTAAAGGTAGTGGAGGAACTGGTGAGTATGGAACTTTGATAACAACTTTAGAAGTAAAAACTAATACATATGAGAACGAACGAGTAATTAAACAAGATCCTTTTGGAACAGTTAGAGTAGAACTTAAAAATAATGCTATAGAAATAGTTAATAACAATTGGGGAGAAGGTACTATTAATATATATAAAAAAAATATGTCAAGTGAATCTATAAGATATATAGTAAAAGGATATTTTTATGATAATTATTTAGGAGAGATGAATCTAAATATTACTAATCAGAAAAATTCTTTTAAAGATATTGGAAATAAAAAATTTACCATTGACCATAGAATTTTAAATCGTTGGATATATGGAAATCTTTTATCTAGTCAAGAATTCAATAATTCTAATAAAAAGGATTATTCTGATTTAATAAAAGTAAATAATTTTAATATAGATAGACTTTCTTCATCTTCAGTTCAAGTTGTTGATGCAATAGTTAATGGAAATAGTAGTATTGGACATGAAAATGGAATAAATGGATATAAATATAAAATTTTCTTAACTTCTTTTGGGAAAGTAGCTATTCCTATTGATATAAATATATCCAATTTTAATGAAAAAATAGCTATATATATACCAAATAATATACATATAGGAAATTATAGTGCTAGTATTAAACTAATAGGATCAGATGGTAAAATATATAGAGGTGATGTAAAGGTAGAATCAATAGGAGAAGTTGCTAAAAATACAACAGCAAAGGTAGATTTATCAAAGTGGTCAATAAATGGATTAGGAATCTGGAATGATCCAGAGAATATTACAACCACAGGACAAGATGTAACTTTAGAAAATGGAAAATTATTTTATTGGAAAACTTATATAAAAAGTAATTTATTTAATAAAAATATAATAACAAAATTAAAGGTTACAAAAGATGGAAATGAAGTAAAAGAAGTCTCAGTTAACAATATTGGAGTTAAAATAGAATGTACAGAATTTCTTGATAACAATATAGGGTTTGATAATAATGGTTTTTTTATAAAGAAAAAAACAGAGAATATAAAACCAATAGAATATAAAATTGAAGGATATTATAAAGATATCTTCTTAGGTCAAACAACATTAACAATTACTAACCAAAAGAATTCTTTTGAATTAACTGGAGATAATACGTTAGATTTTGGAAATATGGTTTATACTTCTAATTTAAATGAGTATAGAAAAGAAAAATTATTTAAAGTAAAAAATCCAAGTAATGCTAATTTAAAGTTTAGTGTTGCTTCATCAACAGGAACTATAAAAAATGGAATGGATAATCTAAAATTAGAAAATATAAAAATTTCAGAATCAAAAAATAATGGGAATGGAGAAAGCTCATTCTTACTAGGAGCTTCAGCAAAGGTAGAAAAGAATACAAAACCTGGACAATATACGGGAGAGATTCAAGTTATAGTTGATATTGATGGCACTGGAAAATAAAAAAGTGTTTAAAATAAAAATATTTTGACTTGAAAATCAGAAATAATGTTATATAATGTATTATAATAAGTTTAGATAAAATATTTCAAGGGGGAAGGAATATGAAAAGAAAAGTATCTACACTATTAATTACATGTTTAACATTATTATCAACAGTAGCAATTGCCAGTGATAAGGACACATTGATAGTAGCACAGGGAGCAGAGGCAAAGACTATGGATCCTATTGCAAGTAATGATGTTCCGTCATACAGAATTATGGTTAATATCTATGATACCCTTTTTCAGAGAGATCAAAAAGGGAATTTAGTTCCAGCTCTTGCAAACTCTTGGGAGCAGGTAGACCCACTTACATTATTAATACACTTAAAAAAAGATATAAAATTTCATAATGGAAATGACTTTAAGGCAAATGATGTCGTTTTTAGTTTGAATAGAGCTAAAGAAGCTCCAACTCTTATGAGTTTTTTTGGAGATATAGACAAAGTTGAAGCTATTGATGATTACACAGTCAAGATAACTACTAAACAACCATTTGGTCCACTTATTAATTTTTTATCACATAAAGGATCTTCTATCTTAGATGAAGAGACAGTAAAATCTGCTGGTAAAGATTATGCCCTACATCCAGTAGGAACAGGACCATATGAGTTTGTTTCATGGAAATATGGAGATAGAGTTGAATTAAAAGCAAATCCAAATTATTTTGGAGGGAAACCAGTTACTGAAAATATAGTTTTCAGAACTATTACAGAACCTACAAACAGAATTATTGCTCTAGAAACAAAAGAGGCTGATATAGCTTATGAGATTGATCCTATCGATCTACAATTTATTAAGAGTAACCCAGAGTTAGTCTTAATGGAGCAACCAGCTTTAAGTATAAATTATCTAGGATTTAATACTAAGAAAGAGCCACTAAGTAAAAAAGAAGTGAGAGAAGCAATTGCCTATGCCATCAATATACCTAGTTTAATAGATGCTGTTTATTTAGGTTCTGCTACTCCAGCCAATTCAATTGTTCCACCAGGAGTTCCAGGATACAATGCTAATGCTAGAAGATATGAACAAAATATTAATATGGCTAAGGAACTTTTAACTAAAGCTGGATATCCTAATGGATTTAAAATAAAGATAACATTGAATGACTCTGGAACTAGAAAAAATATTGCTGTTATTTTACAAGATCAGTTGAAACAGATAGGAATAGATGTTGAAGTTGAAATAATAGAGTGGGGAGCTTATTTAGATAAGTTATCAAGAGGAGAACAAGAACTATATCTTCTTGGTTGGACAACTCCACCAGAATGTGATGCAGCTGTATACTCTCTATTACATACTAAACACCACGGAAGTGGAGGAAATAGAAGTTTCTTTAGTAATCCAAAAGTTGATGAATTATTAGACTTAGCTAGAAAGAGTACAGATCAAGAGGAGAGAAACAAATATTACTGTGAGATTCAAGATATAGTACAGGAAGAACTACCTATATTTGTTTTGGCAAATCCTTATGATAATGTTGGTTTACAAAAAGATATTAAAGGATTTTTATTTGATATAGAGAGTGAGCACCGTCTTTACAAAGCATATAAATAGGGAAAATAAAAAACATAGCATTTTAGCTATGTTTTTTTATAACTCTTATTTTGACATTTTCCTATCTTATTGAACATAACTAGCTATTACTTTCTTTCCATCAAAGACATAACCCAACTTAATTATTTCTTTTGCTCCGTATCTTTCCAACTCTATATAGTATTTATTCTCATCTATCTGTTGTAAAGCTTTTTCCACTTCTTTCTCTGGCTTTTTAGTATAAGCTCTTTTTAACTCCAAGACATATCCTGCTTTTGTCTTATCTTTTGGAAATAGTATTATATCTGCTCTACCATATCCTGCTTCCATATTTGATTTAGGGAGATAGTAACCATCTAAAGCATAGAAAAATCCAAGTAGTAACATATGATATGGATTTTCATAATATTTTGTTATATCATGTGAACTCATTGTATATAAAACTAATTCCTCTATTGATTTATTCAACTGCTCTATATTTTTATCTCTTAAAGCATCTCTTAATCTATCTACTTTATCATAATTTCCAAATACAATAGTTAAAAACTCATCCTTGAAGAAGTTCATAATCTCCATATTTGGTATTCTTACTAAATACCTTCCATCTTCTAATCTACCATTTATAGTTAGATAACCAGAATATAGCATAAGTTCCCATACTTCACTTGCTGATAGGTTATTTCCAAATCTTACATTTTCAGTTATTCTTACTGCTATCTCTTCTTGATTAAAAATCTTTTCAAGAGTTTTCAATCCCTCTTCTCCAGTATGTTCTAAAAGCTCTCTTATCATAAAGTTAGAGCTTGTATTTATCCAATATGATTTTAACACTTTAAACTGTACAAAGTTTAATATACTCCAAGGATTGTATATATCATCTTTACCAAAACTATACCCATCATACCATTTCTTTACTTCTAACATTTCATAGCCTATCTTATAATAATCTAACATAGCTTTTACTTCATCTTCTACTAATCCAAAACTATCACTATATTCATCATTTAAAGTCGTATAACTAATAAAGTTATTTAAATCAGAGAATATTCCTGCTTGAGCTACTCTTATTATTCCAGTAAGAACTCCCATTTGTAAATACTCATTAGTTTTAAGGACATCCCCATAAAAAGCTTTTAAGAAATCTCTCATTTCATCATAGTATCCCTTTTCATAGGCATTCATAATAGGAGAATCATACTCATCTATTAATACAACTACTTTTTGATTATAGTTCTTATATAGTAAAGAAGTTAAAAAAGATAGAGAAGTTTTTAACTCTTCTTCATCACTTTCTTTCCCCGCAAATTTATTAAATATTTTATTTTCATTTTCTGTTAATATGTGATTAATTTTTCCATCATACTCATTATATAACTTGAATATTTTATCTCGTATATTTTTAACTGCTCCTTCCCAAGTAGAAGCAGTTATTCCTTTCAAGCTAAGAAATATTACAGGATATTTTCCTTGTTCATCTATCAATGGAGAGTTTTCTATATATAAGTCATTAAATAGTTTTCTGTTTTCATCTTTATTTTTTACATCAAAAAAATATTTCAGAGTAGACATATTAAGAGTCTTTCCAAATCTTCTAGGACGACAAAATAGCTTTACCTTTGCTCCATCATTTAATATATCTTCTATAAACTTTGTCTTATCAACATAGTAATAATCTTGTTCTATAATTTCTTTAAAGTCCTCTACTGCAATAGGTACTTTTTTCATAGTTATATTACTCTCCTTTCCTTAAATATATAATATTTATTATATCATACTATAAAGAAATTCCCT
The DNA here is from genome assembly GCF_040199715.1 of Fusobacterium sp. SYSU M8D902. Taxonomy (NCBI): domain Bacteria; kingdom Fusobacteriati; phylum Fusobacteriota; class Fusobacteriia; order Fusobacteriales; family Fusobacteriaceae; genus Fusobacterium; species Fusobacterium sp. SYSU M8D902. The sequence goes on along the minus strand of NZ_JBEFNA010000001.1, from coordinate 15,331 downwards.
ATTTTATTTTATAACTGATATTTCTTTTATTTCTCATTTGAGCAAGTACTCTATTTTAAGTAGAATAACTTAAAATACTCTCCTCATAGGCTTATACTGGTCTTACTTTATACTCCTTGAATTACTATACTCATTTTACTTTTTTCATATTCTACCATTTTACTTTCTAAAAGACAATATAACACCCCACTGTATAATTCCTTCTCTAATATTAGATTAAATATAATTTCATGCACTCTTAATTCTTTTTATTTTGGGAAAATATGATATAATATAAACAAAAATAATGAAAGGAGAAAAGATGAAAGCCACAGGAATAATAGTGGAATACAATCCTTTTCACAACGGACATAAGTATCATTTACAAAAAGCTCGTGAAACAGATCCTCAAAATATTATAATAGCTATTATGAGTGGAGATTTTGTACAAAGAGGTGAACCCTCTATAATTGACAAATGGACTAAAACTAAGATGGCTTTAGCAAATGGAGTGGATATGGTAGTTGAATTACCTGTTTTTTACTCTTCTCAAAGTGCTGAAATTTTTGCTAAGGGAGCTGTTGGTATTTTAGAAGAACTGCAGTGTGACTCATTATTTTTTGGTTCTGAGTCAGGAGATATTGAAGATTTAAAGAGAATATCAACTCTTCAAGAGAGCGATGTTTTTAAAGCAAATTTAAAAAAGAGATTGAAAGAGGGGTTATCCTATCCTACTGCACACAGTCTAACTATGAGAGAGATACTTGGAGAAAAAGAGCTAAATTCAAATGATATTCTCGGCTTAGAGTATATTAAAGCTATAAATTACTGGCAGAGTAAAATTGTTCCAAAGACCCTTAAGAGAGAGAAAGTAGGGTATCATGATACAAATATCATTGGAAATTTTGCTAGTGCTACAAAGATTAGAGACTCTATTAGAAATCAACAAGATTTTCAAAATATAGTGACTCCAGAGAGTTTTAATATTTTAAAAGAGTATGTAAATTTTACCTCAATAGAGAGATTCTATCCTCTTATTAGATATGAACTTATTAAAAATTATAGAAATCTATCTGAGATACAGGATTTGGAGATTGGATTTGAAAATAGACTCTACGAAAATGCTCTGAAGTTTGAAAATTATGAGGATTTTTTTAAAAACATCACTAATAAAAGGTATACTTTGGGAAGAACACAGAGAGTATTAATGCACATCTTGTTGGGACTTACTTGCAAAATTACTGAACAGGTAAAAAAAGAGATTCCCTATGTTAAAATTTTAGGTTTTAACAATAGAGGGCGTGAGTATCTAAACTTCTTAAAGGGGATCAATAATAAAAAAATTATAACTTCATATAAAAAGATGAATGAAACTTTTTCCGAGGAAGTTTGTTCATTGATTGAATTTAATGAAAATTGTTCTAAGCTTTATAGATTAATCAATAGTTATCAAGAGTATAAAATACCAATAATATACAGGGAGGATATTATTAATGAGTAGAAGATTACCAACGAATATACAGATATTTTATGGTTTAGGGGTTAGTTATGCCATTGTTGATCAGATATTTGCTCAATGGATACTCTATTTTTATCTACCACCTGAATCATCTGGATTAAAGCCTGTTATGGCACCACTTTTTATCTCAATGGCTCTAGTTATATCTAGAGTAGTTGATATGGTTACAGATCCACTTGTAGGATTTTTATCTGACAAAGTGAATACTAGATGGGGGAGAAGAATTCCTTTTATAGCTATTGGTATCATTCCACTAGCTATATTTACAGTTGCTTTTTTCTATCCACCTATGAATAATGAGAAATTAGCATTTTTTTATTTGGCTGGAGTTGGGTCACTTTTCTTTACATTTTATACAATAGTTGGTGCTCCTTACAACTCTCTTATTCCTGAGATTGGACAGACAACTGAGGAAAGGTTGAATCTTTCCACTTGGCAATCTATTTTTAGATTGATCTATACAGCTGTGGCTATGATAATTCCTGGAGCTTTAATTAAAACTTTAGGAAGAGGAGATACACTGGTTGGAATAAGGGGTATGGTTATCTCTCTATGTGCTCTTGTAATTGTAGGTGGACTTATAACAGTCTTTCTTGTTCCTGAAAAAAAATACTCTTTAGGCTTGACTTCACAGGCAAACTTTAAAGATACTATGAGTACAGTTTTCAAGAATAAAGATTTTATCAATTATCTATTTGGATTACTCTTCTTCTTTATAGGGTTCAATAATTTGAGAGCTATTATGAACTATTTTATAGAGGATATTATGGGCTTGGGAAAGGGAGCTATCACAATTGCTTCAGCACTTCTTTTTGGAATGTCAGCTCTTTGCTTCTATCCTACAAATAAACTTTCTAAAAAATATGGATATAGAAAGATAATGTTAATCTGCTTAAGTTTATTAATTATTTTTACTCTCTTACTTTCTCAATTAGGTAAGCTGGTTCCTGTTTCATTTGGGTATCCTCTTTTCACTTTGATTGGTATACCAGTAGCTGGAGCAGCTTTTATCTTTCCACCGGCAATGTTGAGTGAGATCGGAAATAGAATTAGTGAAGAGAGTGGAAATAGAATTGAGGGTGTTTGTTTTGGTATACAGGGATTTTTCTTAAAAATGGCATTTATGATATCTATTCTTATTCTTCCAATTATATTGGTAGCTGGGAATGGAGATATTTTATCTGCTATAACTACAGCTCCAAAAGGTGTTGAAAAATCAGGTATCTACTTGACAGCCATTGTTTCATCTATATCATTTTTAATCTCATTTTTCTTTTATTATAGGTATAAAGAGTAGTACAATGGGAGGATATTATGGAAATTATATATATTATAGCTTTTGAGATTTCTCTTATATTATTTGGTTTTATGTTTTTACCATTTAATCTCTGTATCATATTGAGCTCCATTTTTATAGTTGGACTCTATATCTTCAATAGCAATAAAAATATATTTCTAATATTACTCCCATTTTTATTTTTATTGAGAGCTATTTTTATCTTTGACCACTCTATTAAAATGGGAGATATCAAAGAGTTTCAAGTTTTTAATTACGGTGCTGTCAGTAAAATTGAGAAGATAGATACACGGTATCCACTAAAGAACTCCTATCTCTCTCTATCCAACTGCAAGGAAGGAGAGTACCTAGTAGTTGCTGAAGTTAAAAATATCTCTAAAAAATACAATAATCTATATTATGAGGTAGATGTATTAAAATTAGAATCTGTTGTTCCCAATAAAGTTCAGCAGTATTTTCAAGAGAGAAGTAACTCATTATTAAAAAATTTTGATTATGATTTTAGACGGATGTTTCAAGCTGTTATTTTAGGAGAGAATTATAGACTTTCAAGGGAGATGAGAGCTAAATTTAACTATATAGGAATCTCACACCTGATGGCTCTATCTGGTTTTCATATTACCCTTGTTATCTCTCTCTTCTCCTTTTTACTCTCTTTAAAATTACCCTTAAAAAAAAGAGAGAGAAATATGCTACTCTTAGTTTTATTAACTATCTATTATCTTGGAGTACAGCATTCTCCTTCACTCAATAGAGCATATATTATGGGAGCTATCTACCTCTTAGGTAAGATTTTTAATGAAAATACTGAACTAGCTAAATCTTTAGTATTTAGTTATGTCATATTCCTAATAATCAATCCTGCTTCTATATTCAGTATCTCATTTCAACTTTCTTATGGAGCAGTTTTGGCTATTGTAGGATTTTTTCCTTGGATTAAAACTAAAATCTATAAAGGTAAGTCTAAGTTTATAGAGGGTATAATTTTAACCTTAAGTATACAACTGTTTCTCACTCCACTTTTAATAAAAAATTTTGGTGTGATACAGGTTTTATCATTTATTTCAAACATATTTGTACTTCCAATTGGAAGTATAGTAATTTCACTATCTTTTATAGCTCTACTTCTAGAAAATATATATCTAGGATCTCTAATAGTTCCCCTTTTAAACTTTGCATATTATATATTTTCTAGAGCAGTAAATCTATTTTACTCAATTCCATTGATGAGCATAGAGTATAAAGATGATAGTATTTTCCTAACACTATTCTATCCTATTTTCTTAGTAATAGTGTTTATACTCAAATTTAGAAAGGATTCTACAAAAAATGAAAAAATTTTTAAAAGAACTAAAATATCTCAATAGAGATATGCCAAATTCAACAAAATTAATTTTAGGAGTTATACTTATATATTTTTTACTAACTTTTGGTAAAACTCTTCTATTTGATCCCTCTATTTTTATAAATATAGCTCTTTTATTGATATCTTTGCTAATCCATGAATTAGCACATGGTTTTGTAGCTTATCTCTGTGGAGATAACACTGCAAAAATCTATGGAAGACTCAGTTTAAATCCGCTTAAACACCTAGATCCCCTAGGAACACTCTTCCCTATACTCTCGATTTTAGCAGGGTCATCTTTTGTATTTGGTTGGGCTAAGCCTGTTCCAATAAATTACTATAGACTAAAATATGGTAGAGTTGGGGAGTTTTTAGTGGCAATAGCTGGTGTGTCGGCAAATATTTTACTTGCCTTTATAGGAATTTTTATGATTAAATATATGTATGAATTTCTTTTATCATGGCACTTAGTAGTGGCTGTAATATATATGGTTAAGTTAAATATTTTACTTGCTGTATTTAATCTAATACCTATACCTCCATTAGATGGATCTAGGGTGGTTGCCTCTATTGGTAGTGAGAGTTTAAGAGAGAGTGTATTTCATATGGATAGATATGGTATATTTATTATTATGATTTTGAGTTGGACAGGAATTTTGTATAATTTTATTATACCAACTTATCAATTTATAGTTGAATTTTTATATAAAGTTATTTAATGGAGAGAGTTTATGAAAAGTGTTGCAAGAGAGTATGTTATTGAATTTGAAGAGAGAAAATCGAGGTTTATTGGTTATGTTAAGCCTGTTGGAAGTAAGATTGAAGCGGAGCAATTTATTCAATCTATAAAATTAAAGCATTTAGATGCTACTCATAATTGCTCAGCATACAAAGTTATAGATAATGGTCAAGAGTATTTTAAAACAGATGATGATGGAGAGCCTAGTGGTACTGCTGGGAAACCTATGGGAGATATCATCAACTATATGGAAGTTACTAATCTTGCTGTTGTTGCTACTAGATATTTTGGAGGGATCAAGTTGGGAGCTGGTGGCTTGGTTAGAAATTATGCTAAAACAGCTAAACTTGCTATACAAGAAGCTGGAATAGAGGAGTATGTTGAGAGAAAAATCTATCTTCTAGACTTCAATTATGAAAAAATTGGAGAGGTAGAGAGCATAGTTAATAATGGAAATGGTGAGTATCTTGATAAGGGGTACAATGACAGAGTAACCTATAAAGTTAGAATAGATACACCTACATTTGAAAATTTACAAGCTTTAAGAGATATTATGATAATAGATTTATAAAATAGAGGAGATATAGGGAATGAATAAAGAACTTACACCTAAAAAAATCTTAGAGGAATTAAATAAATATATAATTTCACAAGATGAAGCTAAAAAAAATGTGGCTATTTCATTGAGAAATAGAGATAGAAGAAAGATGATAGAAGATGAAAACTTAAGAAAAGAGATTACACCCAAAAACATCATACTTATAGGTTCTACAGGTGTTGGAAAAACTGAGATAGCTAGAAGAATAGCTAAGATTGCCAATGCTCCATTTTTAAAGGTGGAGGCTACAAAATACACTGAAGTTGGATATGTGGGAAAAGATGTTGAAAGTATAATAAAAGATTTAGTTGCTCTTACATACAGAAAGATGAAAGAGGATAAATTTAACTCTTTAAGAGAGCAATCTTTTCAAATAGCTGTTGAAAAAATTGCCAAACTATTAAAACCTTATAATACCTTAAATGACACTGAAAAAGAGAAAATTGTTAAGGATATTATTGAAGGTAAGTATGATGATACTGAAATTGAGATAGATAGACCTAAAAAAGATAATGATATACCTATTATTGAGGTTGTTGCAGGTGGAGGAGAGGATATTGGTGGCTTTTTGGATCAGATGATGTCTTCACTTCCCAATAAGTCTAAAAAATTTACTACTACAGTAAAAAATGCAATCTCTATACTTTTAGATGAAGAGGTTGAGAAAAAAATTGATCTTGAATCTTTAAATAATGAGGTTATTGAAAATGTTGAAAATAATGGAATTATATTTATTGATGAGATAGATAAAATCACTGAAAGAGAGGGTGGTGGAAAGGGAGATGTCTCTAGACAAGGTGTACAAAGAGATATACTTCCAATAGTTGAAGGTAGTACTGTTATGACTAAATTTGGACCTGTTAAAACTGACCACATTCTATTTATTGCTGCTGGAGCATTTTCACAGAGCTCACCTTCAGATTTGATGCCAGAATTACAGGGAAGATTTCCAATTAAAATAAAGTTAAAAAATCTTGAAAAAGAGGATTTTATTAAAATTCTTACTGAAGTAGAATACAATCTTTTGGATCAATATAAAGCTATGTTAGCTGTGGATAATGTGGAGCTTAACTTTACAAAGGGGGCTATTGAAAAGATAGCTGAGATAACTGCAACTCAAAATGAAAAAGTTGAAAATATTGGTGCTAGAAGATTGTCGGCTGTAATTGAAGAGCTATTGAGAGAGGTTATGTTTGAAGCTCCATATGAAGAGAGCAAAAAAATAAATATTGATATAAACTATATTAAAAAAATCTTTAAAAAAGAGGAGAACGAGGAGAATTTAGATAAGTTTATATTATAATTTATCACTCATTTTCAATAAAAAAATTTAAATTATAAAAAAAATAATATTTATTTTTCAAAAATTTCATTAAAAAATATTTTCTGATAAAAAAATATATTTTTTTGAAACTTCGTCACGAAAATGTCACAATTTAATGTTATTATTAATACATAAAATCTTTCCCCAAGATGTTTTATATAGTGAGAAAAAGGCTTGAGCAATCAGGCCTTTTTCTTTTTGTACTACCTAAATAACATATAGTTGGCTAAAGCCATAGGAGCTATATTATATATGCTCTCTTGAAACTCTGTTCTTTTAATTTGATAATACTGTTCGTCTAAAGTTAGCTTTCTGATCTCTTTTAACATATTTTTAAAAATATATTCACTTTGAAATAGATCTCCATATATTATTATTTTTTCTGGATTGATTACAGAGATTATCATATCTAAGGCGTGAGCTATATAGTGTAGAGCTTCCATTGTAACTGTTAAACTTACCATATCCTTTTCCTCTACTCCTCTTATAATATCCTTTATCTTTAACATTCCCTCTTTTTCTAATATCTTTTTTAAAGAGCTATATTGGTTATTTATCTTTATTGAAGCTACTACTTTTTTTATTATTGCTCTATTAGATACCTCAGTCTCTAAACATCCTTTTTTTCCACAAGAGCATTTTTCAAGACTATTTCTTCTTACAACCATATGACCTAATTCACCTGACATTGAGCCATATCCGTGATAGAGCATATTATTTAAATATATACTTCCTCCCACTCCCTCTTCAACATTTAAAACTACAAAATTATTGTTCTCTCTGCATAGTCCATAAACTTTTTCTGCTAGAGCCATAGCTCTGACGTCATTCTCTATAAAAACTCTCTTTTTAAATTTTTTTTCAAATCTCTCAACAATGGGAATATTTTTAGTATTATAGTGTGGTGAAAATATAGAGATTCCCCTATCACTGTCCACTAATCCATTCATTACTACAGAGATCATATTTATTCCCTTTGTTCTCTTTAAAATAACTCCAATAAGCTTTTCTGTCTGTCCGATTATATCTCCACCAAGATCTCCAAGTCTAAATTTTTTACTGATAAAATTATTTCCGTCAATATCTCCTACATTTAAAACTACAAAGGTAGGAGCAAAGTAGACTCCTAAAATTTTTCCTATTTTTTCTTTATTAAGATTGAGTAGGGTAGGTTTTCTTCCACCAGTAGATTCCCCAATTCTCTCCTCTATAACAATCTCTTTATCTAAAAATTCATTTACTATTTTTCCAACTGCAGCTGGAGTAATTCCAAATATTCTAGATATTTCTATTCTTGAAACTCCATTCTTTTCTTTTATCAACTCCAAAATTTTCAATTTAACATTTTCTTTTTTCAAGGTAACCCCCTCTTTCTATACTCTTTTATCTATATTTTACTCAATTTTCTTCTAAAAGCAAAACTTATTTTATAAAGTTTAATAAGTTTTTATTTTTTTTACCTTTTTAATTCTATTAACTGTCAAAATATTATATACTTATGATAGGTAATTAGATATTTCAATCGGAGGTCAAACATGATAGAAAAATTAGTTGGAGAATTTAAAAGAGTTTTTAATTATGAAGGAAAGGTAGAAGCTTTCTTCTCTCCTGGTAGAGTTAATCTTATCGGTGAACATACAGACTACAATGGTGGTTTTGTTTTCCCTTGTGCTCTTGATTTTGGAACTTATGGTATAGCAGTAAAAAGAGATGATAATAGATTTAGAATGTACTCATTAAACTTTGTAGATGAAGGAATTAAAGAGTTTACATTAGATGAGTTAATCAATAAAAAAGAGGACAATTGGGCTAACTATCCAAAGGGAGTTATCAAAACATTTATTGATGCTGGATATAAGATAGATTCTGGATTTGATATATTAATCAATGGAACTATCCCTAATGGTGCTGGACTTTCATCATCTGCATCATTGGAACTACTTATTTCTGTTGTATTAAAAGATTTCTTTAAATTAGATATTGATATGGTAGAAATGGTTAAATTATCTCAAAAAGCAGAGAATCAATTTATAGGTGTAAACTGTGGAATTATGGATCAGTTTGCTATTGGTATGGGTAAAAAAGATAATGCTATCCTTTTAGATTGCAACTCTTTAAACTATCAATATGCACCTATCTCTTTAAATGGTGCCTCTGTAGTTATAGCTAATACTAATAAAAAAAGAGGACTTGCTGACTCTAAATATAATGAAAGAAGAGCTTCTTGTGAAGCAGCTGTAAAAGTTTTAAATGAAAATGGTATAGATATTAAATACTTAGGAGAGCTTTCTGTAGATAGATTCAATGAAGTAAAACACTTCATAACTGATGAAGAACAACTTAAAAGAGCTACTCATGCTGTAACAGAAAATGCTAGAACTGTGGAAGCTGTTCAAAAATTAAAATCAGGGGATATAACATCTTTTGGTAAGCTTATGAATGCCTCTCATATCTCTTTAAGAGATGATTATGAAGTAACTGGTTTTGAGCTAGATTCTTTAGTAGAAGCTGCTTGGGAAGCTGAAGGAGTAATTGGAGCTCGTATGACTGGTGCTGGATTTGGAGGTTGTACAGTTAGTATTGTTAAAGATGAAAATATAGATAACTTTATCAAATCTGTTGGAGAAAAATATACAGCTAAAACAGGTTTAGTTGCTGATTTTTATGTTGCTAAGATAGGTGATGGAAGTAGAAAGTTGGGGGAATTTTAATGAATATTTTTAAAGAGATCAAACTATTACTAGCTTTTGGATTAAAAAATGGATTGATAGGTAAATATGATGAGATTATTGCTAGAAATGAGATCTTAGAACTACTAAATATAGCTGAATGGGAAGAGGTAGAGATAACTGAGAATGAGATTCCTGATTATCCTACTGAGATATTAAAAAATATTTGTGATTATGCTGTTAAAAACTCAATAATTGAGGATACTATCACTTTAAGAGATCTTTTTGATACTAAAGTAATGGGAAAAATAACTCCTACAGCTACTCAAATTATAGATAAATTTGAAAAACTTACTCAAGAGAAAGGGGTAGAGAGTGCAACAAACTTCTACTATGATTTTGCACAAAAATCTAACTATATAAGAGTGGATAGAATAGCTAAAAATATGCATTGGTTCTCATCTACTGAGTATGGAGATATGGAGATAACAGTAAATCTTTCAAAACCAGAAAAAGATCCTAGAGATATTGCTAGAGAGAGATTGATGCCTCAAGCCTCTTATCCTAAATGCTTACTTTGTTATGAAAATGTTGGATATTCTGGTAGATTAAATCATCCTGCACGTCAAAATCATAGAGTTATACCTCTAACTCTTACTAATGAAGAGTGGTTTATGCAATACTCTCCATATGTATATTATAATGAACATGCTATTGTTTTTGCTAAAGAGCATAGACCTATGAAGATAACTAAAGAAGCTCTCAATAGATTAACAGGTTTTACAGAGATTTTACCACACTATTTCCTAGGATCTAATGCTGATCTACCAATAGTGGGTGGTTCTATTCTTAGTCACGATCACTACCAAGGTGGACACCATGAATTTCCTATGGCTAAGGCTCCTATTGAGAAAAAAATATCATTTAAAGGATTTGAAGATGTGGAAGCTGGTATTGTTAAGTGGCCTATGTCAGTTATTAGAATCTCTAGTAAAAATAGAGAAAAGTTGGTGGATTTAGCTGATAAAATCCTAAATAATTGGAGAGAATACAGTGATGAAGCTTTAGGTATTCTTGCCTATAGTGAAGATACTCCACACAACACTATTACTCCTATAGCAAGAAGAAGAGGAGAGAAATTTGAATTGGATCTAGTTTTAAGAAATAATAGAACTAGTGAAGAGCATTCTCTTGGAATATTCCACCCTCACTCTGATGTACACAATATTAAAAAAGAGAATATCGGGCTTATTGAGGTTATGGGATTAGCTGTTCTTCCTGGAAGACTAAAAGAGGAGTTGGAAATTTTAAGTAGGTATATAGTTGAAAATGACTATGAAAATAGAATACAAAATGATAGTAAAGTTGAGAAACATTTGGAGTGGATTAAAAATATTATGAAAAAATATGAAAAAATCTCTTCTCAAAATGCTTATGATATATTAAAATCTGAAGTAGGTATAACTTTCTCAAGAGTTTTAGAAGATGCTGGAGTGTATAAAAGAGATGAGAAAGGACAAAGTGGTTTACTAAGATTTGTTGACCATATAAATAGTATTTAATTTTAAGGAGGTTAATTATGTCAGTTTTAGTATGTGGTGGTGCTGGTTATATTGGAAGTCATGTAACTAGAGCCCTTATAGATAGTGGAGAGGAAGTTGTTGTTTTAGATAATCTTTTAACTGGACACGTAGATGCAGTACATGAAAAAGCAAAGCTTGTTCTTGGTGATTTAAGAGATGAAGAGTTTTTAGATAGAGTGTTCAAAGAAAATAAGATAGAGGGAGTTATAGACTTTGCTGCTTTCTCTCTAGTTGGTGAAAGTATGACTGAACCATTAAAATATTTTGAAAATAACTTTTATGGAACTCTTTGCTTATTAAAAGCTATGAGAAAACATGGAGTTAAACATATTGTTTTCTCTTCAACAGCTGCAACTTATGGAGAGCCTGAAAATATCCCTATATTAGAAACAGATAAGACTTTCCCTACTAATCCTTATGGAGAGAGTAAGTTAGCAGTTGAAAAAATGATGAAATGGTGTGATCTAGCTTATGGTATAAAATTTACTGCATTGAGATACTTCAATGTTGCAGGGGCACATCCAAGTGGAGAGATCGGAGAGGATCACAATCCTGAAAGTCACCTTATTCCTATAATTTTACAAGTTGCTCTAGGAAAGAGAGAGAGTATAGGAATATATGGAGATGACTATCCTACTCCTGATGGAACTTGCATAAGAGATTATATTCATGTTATGGATCTTGCTGATGCACATATCCTTGCTTTAAAAAGACTTTATAAAGGAGAGGAGAGTGCTATATTCAATTTAGGTAATGGAGAGGGATTCTCTGTTAAAGAGGTAATAGAAGTTACTAGAAAGGTAACAGGTCACCCTATTCCTGCTGTTGTATCTCCTAGAAGAGCTGGGGATCCTGCTAAGCTTGTAGCTACTTCTGAAAAAGCAATGAGAGAGTTAAATTGGAAACCTAAGTATAATACTCTTGATAAAATTATAGAAACTGCTTGGAATTGGCATAAAACTCATCCTAATGGATATGAGGACTAATTAAAATTTTAACCCTCTCTAGATAACTATATAATTATTTAGAGAGGGTTTTTAGTTTTATTAAAATATCTAAAAAAAATAAAGTTTCATATAAGAAACTATAAAAATATTATAAATACTTGGTTATTGATTGTTGTTTCTTAAATAGTTCTATATAAGAAACTTTATAACTGTATTAATAATTGCTTAATATTTAAATTGTTGTATAATTATTAATGGAATTTTAAATACATATTGTAAATTTTATAGCACTACAAGTAATAAAATAGTACAGTATGAAAAAGGAGGAAAAATGAAAAAGTTTTTATGTATGATTTTAATGTTTATTCTAAGTATTTTTAGTTTTGCAAAAGGTTATCCTAATAAAAATATAAATCTTGTTGTTCCTTTTGCTGCTGGTGGTGGAACAGATGCTGTAGCAAGAAAATTAGGAAGTTTATTAGAGAAAGAATTGGGACAACCAGTTATTATTGTTAATAGAACTGGTGGAGCTGGTGCTGTAGGAATGACTTATGGATCAACATCAAAAAAAGATGGATATACTATTACAATGATAACAAGAGAAATAGTTTCATTACCTTTGATGAAATTATCACCAATAACTTATAAAAATTTTGATTTAGTTTCTTTAGTTAATATGGATCCAACTGTTGTTTTAGTAGGAAAAGATTCTAAATATCAATCTTTTGATGAATTAATAAAAGATGCTAAAGAAAGACCTGAAAAAGTAAAATTTGCGAGTACAGCAAAACCAAATTTTTATGCTTTAGCTATTGAAAATAAAATTGGAGTTAAATTCAATCATATTCCATATAATGGTGCAGGAGAAGTAGTTCCAGCTTTATTAGGAAATCATGCTGATTTCGCTTTAATGGGACCTGGAGAAGCTATTGGTCAAATAAAATCAGGACAATTTAGAGCATTAGGTTTAATGGCTAATGAAAGAATAGAAAGCTTAGCAGAGGTTCCTACACTAAATGAATTAGGATATGATGTTGTTTCAGGAACTTGGAGAGGAATAGCTGTTCCTAAAGGAACTAATCCTGAAATAATAGATACTTTAAATAAAGCAATAAAAAATGTAACTTCATCTGATGATTTCATAGACTTTATGGAAAAGGCTAATTTTGGAGTAAAATATTTAGGCCCTGAAGAATTTGGTAATTTCATAGAAGAAGATACTATGGTTATTAAAGAGATTATTGATAATTTAAAATAAACTTTATAAATTATAAAATTTTAAAAGGGAATTGCTCTTCCAATTCCCTTTTTTACTTGAGGAGGTTATTTTGTTAGAGAAAATTTTTTCTGTAATTTTATGTATAATAAGTGCTATAATTATATATTCAGCAAATAATTTTGATATGAGTTATATTGGTGATAGTGGACTAGGACCAGACTTTTTTCCAAAAATTGTAGGATTTATATTAATTATTTTAAGTATATTTTTATTTTTTTCTAAAGATAAAACGATTCAAGAAAATAAAAATATAAAATATACTTTAGCTACTATATTTATTTTTGCGATATATATTTTTATTATTGGAAAATTAGGATATTTAATATCTACAGTATTATTTTCTTTTAGTATTATGTCACTTTTCAAAAAAAATTCAATTTTATTAAAAATAATATATTCGATATTATTTCCATTAGGATTATATCTTTTATTTACATATATATTTAAAGTATCATTACCAACAGGAATATTTATTTAGAAAGGAAAGTGAATTATAGTGCAACATTTATTAGATGGTTTATTGACTGCTTTACAATTAGGAAATTTTATTTATTTAATATTGGGTGTTACAGGTGGAATAATTATTGGAGCTTTACCTGGCTTAACAGCTACAATGGGGGTAGCTATTTTATTACCGTTTACTTTTGGAATGGATGCTGTAACTGGTTTAATAATGCTTGTTGGAATTTATGTAGGAGCTATCTATGGTGGGTCTATTTCAGCAATTTTATTGAATACACCTGGAACTCCAGCATCAGCAGCTACATGCTTTGATGGATATCCATTAGTAAAACAAGGGCATCCTGCTAAAGCTTTGAGTGTTTCGACAATAGCTTCAGCTTGTGGGGGGCTAATAAGTTGTATAGCTCTTGTTACAATCTCACCTTTTTTAGCAAAGTTTGCTTTAAGATTTTCAGCACCTGAATATTTTGCATTAGCTTTATTTGGTTTAACTATAATAGCAAGTATCTCTGCAGAAAATTTTCTTAAAGGGATTATTGCAGGAGTTATTGGACTATTAATTTCAACATTTGGAATGGATTATATAACTAGTTATCCTAGATTTACTTTTGATGTTGTAGATTTATTAAATGGATTTTCTGTAATTCCAGTATTGATTGGTTTATTTGCTGTTTCAGAGGTTTTTAATCAAATAGAACTTTTAATTGATGAAAAAGAAATTAAAACAAATATAACAATGGATAAATCTTATATGAATTTAAAAGAGTTGAAGCATTGTTTACCTACTATTATAAAATCAGGTGTAATTGGTACATTTATAGGTTCTATTCCAGGAGCTGGAGCAGATATAGCTGCATTTGTTTGTTATAATGAAGCTAAAAGAAGTAATAAAGATGAAAAATTTGGTAAAGGAAGCTTGATTGGAATTTCAGCTCCTGAAGCTGGAAATAATGGGGTTACTGGTGGTGCTTTAGTTCCTCTTTTAACTCTTGGTGTTCCTGGAGATGCTGTTGCAGCAGTTTTATTGGGTGCTCTTATAATTCAAGGTTTAACTCCAGGTCCTTTATTATTTGAACAAAATCCAGAAATTGTTTATGGTTTATTTAGTTCAATGATACTTGGTAACATTTTATTGCTCATTATTGGATTAGCAGGAATAAAATTTTATAGTAGAATTGTTGAAATTCCTAAAACACTAATGATACCGAGTATATTAATGCTTTCAACAATTGGTTCTTATTCTATGAATAATAGTCTTTTCGATGTAGGGGTTACTTTTGCATTTGGAATAATTGGTTATATTATGGGAAAAATAAAAATGCCAAGTTCTCCTATAGTATTATCAGTTATATTAGGTCCGATGCTAGAAACAAATTTAAGAAAAGCTGTTTTAATGTATGAAGGTTCTTATTCTTTTTTATGGACTAGACCAATAACTATTGTATTTTTGATTTTATCTTTATTATCAGTTTATTCTGCTTTGAGAAAGAAAAAATAATAAAATTAAATTAATGGGGCTGTTGCAAACTGATGATTTTTAAATATCAGTTGCAACGCCTTTTTCTTTTTTTGCAAAAAAAATAGAAATCA